>NZ_JALFGV010000164.1:0-7382 GCF_022777125.1 Lawsonibacter sp. | reverse complement strand
TGGAGGCGCGGCTCCAGGTCTTGAGGACCTTCTTCTCGCCGTTCTTGTTCATTTCATCGACCCGCTTGAGCAGCTCGGGGGCGCAAAACGGGCCTTTCTTGATGCTTCTAGACATGTTTTACTACCTCCTTACTTGCTGTTGCGATGCTTGACGATGAACTTCTCGGTACGGCTCTTCGTCTTGCGGGTCTTGTAGCCCAGGGCCGGCTTGCCCCAGGGAGTGACCGGGCCGGGACGGCCGACCGGGCTCTTGCCCTCGCCGCCGCCGTGGGGGTGGTCGTTGGGGTTCATGACGGAGCCGCGGACGGTGGGCCGCCAGCCCATGTGGCGCTTGCGGCCGGCCTTGCCGATCTGGACGTTGCCGTGGTCGGTGTTGCCCACCTGGCCGATGGTGGCCTTGCACTCCTCGCGGACGTAGCGCACCTCGCCGGAGGGAAGGCGGACCTGGGCCATGCCGTTCTCCTTGGCCATCAGCTGCGCGGCCACACCGGCGGCGCGGACCAGCTGGGCCCCCTTGCCGGGGTAGAGCTCGATGCAGTGCAGCAGCTCGCCCACAGGGATCTTGCTGATGGGCAGACAGTTGCCGGGCAGGATGTCGGCGTCGGGGCCGGTCATGATGATGTGGCCGGCCTTCAGGCCAACGGGCGCCAGGATATAGCGGCGCTCGCCGTCCTCATACTCGATCAGGGCGATGTTGGCGGAGCGGTTGGGGTCGTACTGGAGGTTGATGACCGTGGCCTTGCCCTCTTTATCGCGCTTGAAGTCGATAATGCGGTATTTCTTCTTATTGCCGCCGCCGCGGTGACGCACGGTAATGCGGCCGTAGCTGTTGCGCCCGGCGTTCTTCTTCAGATTCTCAGTCAGGCTGCGCTCGGGCTTGGCCTTCTTGTCGATGCCCTCGAAGGCGCTCACCGTCATGTGGCGGCGGGAGGGCGTCGTGGGCTTATAAGTTTTAATAGCCATTGTTCGTTATCCTCCTTACACCATGCCTTCGAAGAACTCGATGGTCTTGGAATCCTCGGTGAGGGTGACCATGGCCTTCTTCCAGGAGGGCCGGCGGCCGGCGGGGTAACGGCCGGTGCGTTTCTCCTTGCCCTGCATGTTCAGGGTGTTGACCTTGGCGACCTTAACGCCGAAGATCTCCTCGACGGCCTTGGCGATCTCGATCTTGTTCGCGGACTTGGCCACCTCGAAGGTGTACTTCTTGCCCTCGGTCTCGGCCATGGACTGTTCGGTGATGATGGGGCGCTTAATGATATCATAAGCGGTGGTAGCCATTACGCAAACACCTCCTCGATGACGGCCAGAGCCGCCTTGTCAACGATGAACTGGTTGGCGTTGACGATGTCGTAAACGCTCAGGATCTTGGCGCTGGTGGTCACCACGCCGGGGATGTTCCGGGCGGACTTGACGACCTTGGGGCACTCGGTGACCACGACGGCCTTCTTGGACTGCACCGCGTTCAGGAAGCCCTGGAAGGTCTTGGTCTTGATCTCGTCCATACCCAGGCCGTCCACCACGATCACGTTGCCCTCCTGGGCCTTGGCGGACAGGGCGGACTTAAGCGCCAGGCGCTTGACCTTTTTGTTCAGGGTATAGCTGTAATCCCGGGGCTTGGGGGCGAAGACGATACCGCCGTGGGTCCACTGGGGCGCGCGGGTGCTGCCCTGGCGGGCGTGGCCGGTACCCTTCTGGCGCCAGGGCTTGCGGCCGCCGCCGGACACCTCGGCGCGGGTCAGGGCGGACTGAGTGCCCTGACGGCAGTTTGCCAGGTGGTTCTTGACCACGTCATGAACGACGGTCTGGTTGGGCTCGATCCCGAAGACGGCCTCGGAGAGCTCCACCTCGCCGACCTTCTTGCCGGTCATATCAACGACAGTTGCTTTAGGCATTTGGTTTCTCTCCTCTCTTACTTGTTACGGGCCGAAGCCTTCTGGGGATTGACGCGGGCGGAAGCCTTCTGCGGGTTGACGCTGGCAGCGGCCGCGGCGCCCTTCTCCTTCACGTTGATCACGCTGTTGCGCAGGTACACCAGGCCGCCCTTGGGGCCGGGAATGGCGCCCCGCACCGCGATGACGCCCAGCTCGGGGTCGACCTTGACCACGTCCAGGTTCAGAACGGTGACCTGTTCGTTGCCCATCTGACCGGCGCCGATCTTGCCCTTGAAGATGCGGGAGGGGTCGGTGCTGGAGCCCATGGAACCGGCGTGACGGTGCACGGGGCCGGTACCGTGGCTCTCCTTCAGGCGGTGAGCGCCCCAGCGCTTGATGACGCCCTGGTAGCCCTTACCCTTGCTGATGCCGGTCACGTCCACGCGGTCGCCCTCGGCGAATACGTCGGCCTTGACCTCGTCGCCCACGTTGAGCGCGTCGCAGTTGTTCAGCTTGAACTCTTTCAGCGTCTTCTTGCGCGCCTCGCCCGCCTTTTTCAAATGGCCCAGCTCAGGCTTGGTGAGCTTCTTCTCGGCCACGTCCTCGTAGCCCAGCTGCACGGCGTTGTAGCCGTCCTTTTCCGCGGTCTTCTTCTGCACCACGGTGCAGGGGCCCGCCTCGATGACGGTGACCGGGATGACCTTGCCGGCGTCGTCGAAGATCTGCGTCATGCCGACCTTCTTGCCGATAATGGCCTTTTCCATGTGTTTTCCTCCTTATAGTAAAGGTTATTGGTTGAAAAACGTGGGCATTGGCTCCCATTGGTTTTTCAACTTGACCCGTCCGCCTCAAAACGCGGCGGACTGCGGTACTCACTTCGTCACAAAGCCCGCTTCCTTCCGGTTTCCCCAGGCGCGGGGAAACCCTCACTGCGCTGCCTTGCTTCTCGTGTCCAAATCAAACCCGCTTCGCCGGGCTTTGATTCTGGTCGAGAAGATCCGTCAGGAAATCAGAGCTTGATCTCGATCTCCACGCCGGCGGGAAGGTCCAGGCTCATCAGGGCCTCCACGGTCTTGGGGGAGGGCTTGAGAATGTCGATCAGGCGCTTGTGGGTGCGGCGCTCGAACTGCTCGCGGGAGTCCTTATACTTATGGACGGCGCGCAGGATGGTCACGACCTCTTTCTTGGTGGGCAGGGGGATGGGGCCGGACACGGACGCGCCGGTGCGCTTGGCGGTCTCCACGATCTTCTCGGCGGACTGGTCGATCAGCTGATGATCATAGGCCTTCAGGCGGATACGGATCATTTCTTTTTGAGCTGCCATGGTTTGTTCCTCCTTAAAACATACGAAGTGGTGTGCGCTTTGCCGGGTCCACGCGGCGCGGCGCGGGGTGTCTTTCCTCGCTTCGTACGGTGAGAACTTCTGTACACGTTTCCGTGCGTATCACTCCGTGACATGAAGAAAACCGGCGCAAGCAGGCCGGTTTTATCCACGCGCGGCGATATACGCCGTGCACAGACTCTCAGCCGCCCGATTCTAGCTCGGACATACTCCGCGGAAGTTACCTCATTTCTGAGCAATCTCCCGCATCATCGCAGACTGCGCCCAAACAGGCGCTTGATTATGATATAGCAAAAAGCCCTTGGTGTCAAGGGCTTTTTGCTATTTATTCATGTTTTTTCGGACAAAACAGGAATCAGGCGTGCCCTCATGGCCGCCGCGTCGATCGGGACGCCGGTGAAGCGCTCCAGTGCGAGCACCGCCTGATGCACCAGCAGGCCCATGCCGTTCATGGTCCGGTGGCCCCGCTCCCGGGCCTGGCGGAGCAGTTCGGTCTCCGCCGGAGCGTAGATCAGGTCGCACACGGGCGTCTCCGGGGCCAGGGCGTCCAGGAAGGAGAGATCCTCAAACCTTCCTCCGGCGCCCGCCATGCCCAGGCTGGTGCAGTTGACCAGCAGAGCGCACTCCGCCGCCGCCCGATGCAGGGTATCCCGGTCAAAGCCCGCCGGGTGCAGCCGCTCCGGCATCCGGGCGCAGAGGGCGGCCGCCTTGTCCACCGTCCGGTTGCAGACCGTCACGTCCGCCCCCGCCTGGGCCAGCTTGAGGCACACCGCCCTGGCGGCGCCGCCGGCCCCCAGCACCAGAACCCTCCGTCCCTCCACGGTGATGTTCTCGTCCGCCAGCGCCCGCAGAAAGCCCGCGCCGTCCGTGTTGTAGCCATACGCCTTCCCATCCCGCAGGCAGACTGTGTTGACCGCCCCGATGAGGCGGGCGTCTTCATCCAGCTCGTCCATCAGCGGCAGAAGCTCCTCCTTGTGCGGCATGGTGGCATTGAAGCCGGCATATCCGGCAAACTTGGCGCACTCCAGCCACCGCCCGCACGTCCCCCGCGGTACCGGCTGGCACAGGTACACGTAATCCAGTCCCAGCGCGGCAAGCATGGCGTTCTGGATCCGGGGCGACTTGGAGTGTTCCACCGGATCGCCGATGACGCACAGTTTTTTTGTGGTGTTTTCCAGCTTCACTTCCATTGCTTCCGGTCCCTCCTCAGCGCTTTCCCGCCTGTGGTCGGGCAGCGCGGCGTTGACCAGGAAGGCCACGCCCACTCCCGCCACGGTCTCAAGGATACGGGCGGCGGCATAATAGTAGCGATCGGCGCCGGTGACCCCGGTCAAGAGGATGACACAGGGCACGATACAGGCCATCGGGCAGGCGGCGGGCCGTTTGATCAGCAGGCAGAACCACAGTCCCGCCAGGCAGATCACCGCCAGCACCGGCGCCAGGACCCAGGGCGACTCCAGCGCGCCGCCCAGCAGCAGCGTGGCCGCGCCCAGCACGCCGCCCACCGCCACGCCGATAAAGCGGGAGACCCCCTGCCGGAAGGTCTGCCCCAAGCTGCTCTGGGTGCAGACGATGCAGGCGATACAGGCATACAGGGGCCCCATGTGCCCCAGCATTCCGCCCAATTCCTCCCGGTATTCCAGTCCAAACAGGGCGAATACCCCGTAGGACAGCATGACGGCCACGGCGGTCTTGATCATACGCATGCCGATCCGGGGCAGCGCTGCTTTTTTCATGGCTTCCTCCCGTTCCAGACGTCTTACAAGGCAGGTCCGCTGTCCGGCGTTTCCCTGGAAAGGAAGTAGGACATGGCGCACTCGTAACCGAAAAGCCCCAGACCGCAGATCTGTCCCACACAGGCCGGGGCCGTGACTGAGGTATGCCGGAACGCCTCCCGCTGGTGGACGTTGGAGATATGCACCTCCATACAGGGCACGTTTACCGCCTTGAGGGCGTCCAGAATGGCATAGCTGTAATGGGTATAGGCCCCCGGGTTCATGACGATGGCGTCGTAGACCCCGTCGGCGGCATGGATGGCGTCGATCAGCACCCCTTCATGGTTGGACTGGACGCAGTCGGCCGTGGACGCGTGGGCGGCGGCAAAGTCCCGCAGCCGCGCGCACAGGGCCTCATAGCTGTTCTGGCCGTAGATCCCCGGCTCCCGCCTGCCCAGCAGGTTCAGGTTGGGTCCGTTGAGGATGAGGAATTTCATAACTGCAACGCCTCCAGTACCGCCTGCGCCGTCTCCTGGGCGGTGGCGCGGCTTGGTATGATATGCTCCGCCCACTGCCGGTAGACCGGCTCCCGCTGGCGGCAGCGCTCCAAAAAGGCTTCCCGCCCCGCCTGTCCCAGGGGGCGGTGGTCCATGCTCACATGGTCGTAGATGTCTTCCCCGTCCCGGTCCAGGAAGATCACGGTACCGCTGTATTTGAGGGATGCGATGGCGTCCGGCCGGGTCGGCAGCCCGCCGCCGCAGGCGATCACCAGATTTTCCTTCCGGGCCAGCTCCTCGGCCACCCCCAGCTCCCAATCCCGGAAAAAGGCCTCCCCTTCCGTGGCGAAGATCTCTGGGATGGACCGGCCCAGGGCCGCCTCAATGCACTGGTCGGTGTCCGCAAAGCCCATACCCAGCCGCTGGGCCAGCACGCGGCCCACGGAGGATTTTCCGCAGCCCATCATACCGATCAAAACCACGTTTTTCATGGCCGGTACCCCCTGAAGTTGCCCAGCACCCGGAACTGGGAGGACAGCTGTCCCAGCTCCTGGAGCACCCCGTCCATGCCGGGGGCGGCCAGGTCGCCGGAGAATTCCAGAAAGAACAGGTACT
This sequence comes from Lawsonibacter sp., assembly GCF_022777125.1. Lineage (NCBI taxonomy): Bacteria > Bacillati > Bacillota > Clostridia > Eubacteriales > Oscillospiraceae > Lawsonibacter > Lawsonibacter sp. The sequence goes on along the minus strand of NZ_JALFGV010000164.1, from coordinate 1,342 downwards.
CCCAGCCGCGGCCTGGGATGGGCCGGGATTCCAGCTTCTCCAGATTGAGCCCCTGAACGGAGAAGACCGTCAGGATTTCATGGAGGGAGCCGCTTTGGTGGGGCAGGCGGAACAGGGCGCTGATCGTATCCCGCCCCGCCCGCAGCTCCATCACCGGGGAGACCAGCACAAAGCGGGTATAGTTCTCGCGGTTGTAGTTGATCCCCTCGGCCAGGATCTCCAGCCCGTAGCGCCGCGCGGCCCGGCGGGAGCAAATGGCGGCGGCGGTGCGGTCTCCGGTCTCGGCCACCTGTTTGGCGGAACCGGCGGTGTCCAGGGCGGGCACTCGCTTCCAGTCCCGGTGGGCGTCCAAAAACGCCTCGCACTGCATCAGCCCCTGCTCGTGGGAATAGACCGTGCAAAGCTCCTCCAGCTTCACGCCGGGCAGGGCCGTCAGGCAGTGCTCCACCTTTACCTGCCACTCCCCCACAATGTAGTACTCATATTGGGCAAGCAGGTCGTACACCTGCCGGATGGAGCCGGTGGAGCTGTTTTCGATGGGCAGCACCGCATAATCCGCCCTGCCGTCCCGCAGGGCGAGGAACACCTCTTCAAACCAGGGCAGACCCATGCTGTCCACCTCCGGCCCGAACAGGCCTGCGGCGGCCTCCTCGCTGTAGCAGCCCGGCTCTCCCTGATAGGCTACCCGCGGGTGCTCCACCGGCTGCCGGGCACAGGCCATGGCTGCGGCGCAGGCCGTCACGCCCGGCGCCGCAGCCTCCCGCACCAGCTGGCGCTGCTGGCGGCGGGAACGGCCCATGATGGTCTCGTACAGGGCCGCCACATCCGCCCGGCGGGCCGTGTCGCCGATCTGCTCCGTCTTGCCTGCGATCACCCGCCTCTCCCGCTCCGCGTCCAGTACCGGCAGGCCCCGCTCCTGCTTATACCGTCCCACCGCGCCGGTCACCTCCATCCGGCGCAGGAACAGCTCTACCAGCTGGGCGTCGATCGCGTCGATCTGCCTGCGGTATCCTTCCAATTCGGTCATGTGCCTCTCTCCTCGTTCCCGTTTCAAAAACGCCCTTATAGCCCCAGCACCGCACAGGCCGCCAGGGCCGCCGCCGCCTCGATCACCGGCACCGCCCGCGGCACGATACAGGGGTCGTGACGCGCCCACGAAACGCAGGCGTTTCGCGGGTCCCCGATCCTTTTGCATCCTCGGCGGGAGTGAATCCCGCCTGCGGCAAGGTTTTGGCCCTGCCAAAACGCTTGTACGCCGCTTACGCGGCGGCTCGCTTGCGCATGCAGGCCGTCACGACCCGATCCCCAGCACCGCACAGGCCGCCAGGGCCGCCGCCGCCTC
>NZ_JALFGV010000123.1:0-10443 GCF_022777125.1 Lawsonibacter sp. | reverse complement strand
CTTCTGTTTTTCCTGCTCCATGGGAAACACCGCCATTCGCCCTTGTTATAAACAAGTATATACCCGAATCATCCAAATTGCAATTATCAAGTTCGCGGAAGCCGCGCGCTCTTCCTGACCGGCTGTGCGTTCGGATAAAGCACCCCCGGTCGATCCGATGATCCATCCAATCAACCGGGGGCGCTTATCGCTCTGCGCAGAAGGTCTGTTGTATTCCATCGGGATCCTCATTCCCGCTTTTGGAGTGTTTTCCGCCCCCGCCTTCCTCCCCCTATCCGCCTGCGGCGCAACGGCTCGGCGCGTTTCATTTCTCCTTTCGCTGAAGCTGGAGGCGGTCGGCGATCATGGCGATGAATTCCGAATTGGTGGGCTTTCCTTTTGCGTTTGAGACGGTATAGCCGAAATATTTTTGCAGCGTCTCCAGGTCGCCCCGGTCCCAGGCCACTTCGATGGCATGCCGGATCGCCCGCTCGACCCGGCTGGCCGTAGTGCCGAAGCGCTTGGCCACCTCGGGGTAGAGTATCTTGGTAACGGCGTTGATGACTTCCATGTCTGCCACCGCGATCAGGATGGCTTCCCTTAGGTACTGATATCCCTTGATATGCGCGGGTACGCCGATCTCATGGATGATAGCGGTGACGGTGCTTTCCAGGCTCACTTCACGCGATCCGTTTCGGGCGCTCTCGCCCTCTCCGTCCCCCTGAAAGGACCCGGCGGCCATCTGGCGGATGCGCTCGATGACGGTGGAGAGCTTGCAGGGCTTCATCATATAGTAATCCGCCCCGCAGCTTGCCGCCAGTTCAGCCATGTTGCCCCGGGCAAAGCTGGAGAGCACCAGCACCCGCGGCCTGGGCGACTGTCCCGCCAGCGCCTGCAGTACTTCCAGGCCGTCCATACGAGAGAGCACCAGGTCCATTACCATCACGTCGGGCTGCTGTTCCCGCGCCAGACGGACGGCCTCCTGCCCGTCCCCCGTCTCGCCGATCAATACAATATCGTCCTCCTCTGCCAGCGCTCCTGCAAAAAGATGACGGAACTCCTCGCTGGCATCGGCCAGTAATACGCTCTTTCGATTTTCCATATTGACTTCCTTTCCACTGGTTTCTCTCCAATTCCGTTTTCTGCCTGGCCACGGCGGTTTACCGGTCGCCTATAATTTACCATATTCAGACAGCAAACGCAAGTATTATTATGGAATTTTTTGGATATTCCGCGCGACTTCATTCGACACAAACGCCGCTTCTTTTTGCCGTGTTTCCACGATCCGACTCCTTTCGCCCCGCTTGGATTCAAAAGAAGCAGGAAGCCGCGCCGGCGGCCCCCTGCTTTGCGGTTTATGCCATTTCCAGCATCCGTTCCATCAGGATGCCGTAGCCACGGGTAGGATCATTGACCAGCACATGGGTCACCGCTCCCACCACTTTCCCATCCTGAAGCACCGGAGAACCGGACATTCCCTGTACGATTCCGCCAGTGGCCGCCAGCAGTACGGGATCGGTGACTTTGATCATCAGGTCGCGGGTATCTTCGCTCCCCGCCGGATATACCCGCATGATCTCCACCCCATACTCCTCCACCGTGTCTCCCGCAATATTGGTGAGGATGCTCGCCTTACCGGTGTGGACCTGCTGACGGGACGCCACTTCCATGGCCGTGTGTCCGGCGGTCAGGCTTTTGTCGGTCAGGGTTCCGAACACGCCGCCCGCCGTGTTGGCACTCAGCGTCCCCAGGTCCCGATCCACCTGAAACGCGCCGTGGAGTTCGCCCGGGGCGCCGCTCTCCCCCTTTTTCACATCGGTAACCTCAGAATACATGATGTTCCCCGATTGCAGCGGCATCAGCAGCGCGGTATCCACGTCGTTGATCCCGTGCCCCAGGGCGCCGAACACGCCGGTGCCGGGGTCATAATACGTCATGGTGCCGATCCCCGCCATGGAGTCCCGGATCCAGGCTCCAAGCTTATACTGTCCGTCCGCACTGCACTGCACCGCCTGGGCGGTCACCTGGAGCTGTTTTCCGTCCCGGCTGGCCCGGATACTCATTTTTTCACCGCCGACCTGCTGCAGAACGCTTTGGACCTCTTCGATGGTGTCCACTTCCGCGCTGTTGATATGCGTGATGATGTCCCCCTCCCGCAGACCGCATTCACGGGCGGGGGCGCTGCTGCCTCCGGCAGCCGCCACCTCGGAAAAGCCCACCACCATCACGCCGTCGGAAAACAGCTTGATCCCCACCGTGCGCCCCATGGGGATCACCCTGCGCCCTTCCGTGTCGTGCTGTGCCGCCTGGGCCGTGGATGCCAGCACGAATGACGCCATCACCGCGATCACCAGCAGCATCCGCACCGCCACAGCCCAGAGCCGTGTCGTTTGTTCCTCCTTCATTCGATCACCCCTGCCATTTTCAGTCAAACCCGCGCATTTTTATCTGTGTTGGAGTCACGGACAAGTTCTCCGCATGCACTCTCGTCCTGCCGGCAATGCGGACGCAGATTTTGTCCGACGTGTTTAATATGACCCGCCTCCAGACAAAAACACGGCCGGTCCGCTGGGAATGAAACGCACCTTTGGCTTGGAAGCGTCTTCCAGAAGCGGCGGCGGCGGCACTCCCGCTTTTATGCTTCCGCTTTTTGGAAGGGCGCCGTCTTTTCCCTATTTTCCAAACCTGAAAAATTTGTTATAATAGCTTTAAAGACGCCTCGCCCGGCAGGATCGTCCAACGGAATGCCGGCCCCGCCCGCTGGCGGCCTTGCCTTGATCGGGGCTCCTTTTTCCGCAAACCAAAGCCATTCTGCCGGTGGATACAGGGCATACGCGCAGCGGCCGCGCAAACATTGTTGGTATACGGGAGGGATCACCTATGGATCTGAGCCATTTGCAGGACACCGCGTTCGATCTGAACGCCGCCAGAGAGATCGCGGAGTCCTTTACCCAGGCCTGCGGTGCAAACTGCCAGCTGCTCGATCACGATGGTCAGGTGCTCTACCGCGGCCGCCTCTGCGGCGACAGCTGCGCCTTTTGCCGCAGGATCGCTCAACTCACCGGGCAGACCTCCCACTGCGAGAAGGTCCATCTCTACGGCGCCTATCAGGCGGAGCGCTTCGGCGGACGCTACATCTACTTCTGCCCCAGCGGCATGGCCTATTTCGCCGCTCCCATCATCATCGGCGGCCGGGCGGCGGGCAGCTTGGTGGGCGGGCCGGTGCTCATTATGGACATCGACGATTATCTGGCCGGCAGTCCTCCCGGCATGCGGGACGTACCTGCGGAGCTGCTGGAGGAATTCCGCCCCGTCCTGGAGTCCTTTCCCCGGATCGAACCCGCCCGCCTGTCCCACCTTTCCAACCTGTTGTTCGCCCTGTCGGTCTACATCAGCGACAGCAGCTGCACCCTGCTGCTCAACCGGGAACGGGACCAGCAGCAGCAGGTGCTGAGCGAACACATCCAGCAGCTCAAGCTGGACGGCGCCCCCACCGTCTACCCCATCGAAAAGGAGCGGGAGCTGGTCCACGCCATCCGCGAGGGGGACCAGACCGCCGCCCGGCGGCTGCTCAACGAGATCCTGGGGCACATCCTTTTTTCGACGGGCGGGGAGTTTACCGTGATGCGGGCCCGGGCTCTGGAGTTGATGGTAGTGCTCTCCCGGGCCGCCGCCGAGGGCGGTGTGGACATCGAGCAGGTCTTCGGTCTCAACTACCGCTACCTGGCGGAGATCAGCCACCTCCGCTCCACCGACGATCTGATCTTCTGGCTCACCCGCATCATGGAACGGTTTGCCGACCTGGTCTTCAATCTGGTGGATATCAAGCACAAGGATATCATTTACAAAGCCATCGACTTTATGAAAAAGCGGTATCAATCAAAAGTTACCCTGGAGGATACCGCGCTATACGTGGGCCTTTCTCCCTCCTATTTCAGCAAAGTCTTTAAAGAAGAGATGGGCTGCACCTTCAATCATTACCTCAATGAGCTGCGCATCAACAAGAGCAAATCTCTTTTGCTCTCCGGCAACGCCACGCTGGTTGAGATCTGCTCCCAGTCCGGATTTGAGGATCAAAGCTATTTTACCAAAGTCTTTAAAAAACGTACCGGGGTCACACCGGGGAAATTTCGGGAACGCCGGGGCCGTCTGGAGCCGGACAAGGAGCGCAGCGCAGACTGAACCGGCGGGGATTCGAAAGGAATGGGAACTACGATGAGCATTGTGTGCCAAATCTCGGAAGCCATGCAGAAGGGCCGGGCCAAGCTGGTCAAGGAATTGATTTCCGCCGCCCTGGAGGAAGGCGTCTCTCCCAAGGCTATTCTGGAGGACGGATTGCTCGCCGGCATGAACATCGTCGGCGCCAAATTTAAAAAGAACGAGGTTTTCGTACCTGAGGTGCTGATCGCCGCCCGGGCCATGAACGCGGGCACCGCGATGCTCAAGCCCTATCTGACCGCATCCGGGGCGGAGCCGCTGGGCAAGGCCTGTCTGGGCACGGTCAAGGGCGACCTGCACGATATCGGCAAGAACCTGGTGCGCATGATGCTGGAGGGCAAGGGGATCGAAGTCATCGACCTGGGCGTGGACGTCCCTCCCGACCAGTTTGTACAGGCGGCCATCGACAATGATTGCTCCATCATTGCCTGCTCCGCCCTGCTGACCACCACTATGCCCGTCATGGGCGAGGTGGTGGAGCGGGCCAAGGCCGCCGGGATCCGGGACAAGGTGAAAATCATGGTGGGCGGCGCGCCTGTCACCGACCAGTTTGCCCGGACCATCGGCGCCGACGCCTATACGCGGGACGCCGCCTCCGCCGCCGATGTGGCCGCCGGATTTTTGGCCTGACCGGGATCTTCTGGGAATGGTCCTAATACCCACTGCAGAAAAAGCGGCCGTGCGCAGGACGTTTCCTGCGCACGGCCGCTTCCGATTCCCGAAAATACAATGCAAGCCCGTTCAGCCGCCCAAGGTCAGGCCCTGCCCGCCTGAAAGTCCGTCCTTTTCCAGCATCCGCTCCAGGACCTCCACATCGGTGGTAATATCCATGGCATCGTTCTGGAAGAGTTTGTCAAGCTGCTTTTCAAACCCCTCCACCACCTTATCCATCATTCCCTCGATCCGCTTTTTGGCCGAGCGGATGTTCTCCCCCTCAATCCCCTGGGCCTCCATCTGCGCATAGGCGTTGAGGATCTTCAGCGTGGTGGGCAGGTAATACCCCAAAAAGCTCCGAAGCTGCCCCGCCTTGCCCGGGTTCTGCTTCTGGTAGGCGAATATTTTTCCGGTGATCTCGCCGATGCGGTCGATCTTGCGGCTCATCTCCTCATCCGCAATGGCGTCGTTGACCCTGCGGATCTCCCCCAGCACCGCGTCGTCGTCATTGATGTCGAGCGTATCCTTCTCCTCTGCAGCCTCCTCCGGCTGGGCGGCGGGCTCCTCCTCCCGCAGGCCCTCGTCGTTAAGGATCAGGCGGCCGCTGCTCATGTCCAGATAGCCGGTAGACAGGATGCCGGTATCCAGCATCTCCTGCAGATCGTCACAGGCCTTGTGGACCGAAATGGGCATTGCCTGGGCCAGGGTGGTGATGGAGATGCTCTCCCTCCGGCCGATGAGGGCCAGATACTTCCGGAACCGCTTTGCCTTTTTGGTGCGCTGGGTTCCGGCATAGAGCATACCCAATCCGCCGCAGAAGAAACCGATTACTGGGGACAGATAGGCAAATGCGGCGATCCCGTCCTCCAGCAGCACCGGCGGCAGAGCGGAGATGAGCGCAATGCCGAAAATGGCGCTCACCACGGCCCCGCCGATGGTCAGTCCCTTGCCCCGATCCAGATTCACCGGCTTGCCTTGGCGGGCGGAGCCGTAATGAGCGCTTCTGCCCCCCGCGGGCGGCGTCTGCCGGCGTGTGCTGCCGGTACCCGGCATTCCCTGGGTGCCCGGCGCCGGCGCGCCGCTCTCCCGCTGGATGTCATAGGGATGACGCGGCTGGCGGCGGCCGCGGGACGCGCCGGTCAGTTTGCGGAACAGCATGATCAGTCCCACCGGCCACACGGGACTGACCAGCAGGATAATAGTGACGATCCAGGAGATCAGATCCCCCGCGTCGGTACCGTTTTTGTCGTCTCGATAGTCTGCCATGAATGCGGCCCCTCCTGTTTCCGCGGGCCACCGGCCCGCCGCTTGGAACAAATGTATTGTATCACATCAGTGTTAAAGTTTCGATGGATAAGTTCTTTAAAAAAGATAAAAGATGAATGATATCCGCAACGGAATCCGAACGCCCGGTTCTTCCGCCATAAAAGGGCGGCCGGCAAGACGGGCCCGGCGGACACACGGCCGGGCGGAGACCGAAGCCCGCCGCCGTTTGGACCCTGTATTCCCGTATGGTTTCCCGCCCGGCCTATTTATCATACCGCGAAAGCCCGCCGGTGTAAAGGGCTTTCATGTAACCGTTCTGTAATTGCATTTCCGGACAAAAGGCCCTATAATAGTGTCTATTAAACAAGCCGCGGTTTGAATGTATGGCAGCACTCGGCCCTCCTGCGCCGGTTGCTGCGTGCGGTGAACCCACCGCACGCTGAAGGGCGCCCGGGCGCATGGCATTTCCGTGCTTTTTGCGTGGTTTCCTATGCACGGGAACAGGAACCGTATTCTTGCATCCGGAGAGGGATGCTTTGGAGTGATAGCAATGGATCATCAGGGGGGAAAGCGCGTCATCAAAGGCGACCGGAAACCCCGGGGCGCAAAGGCCGCCCTCATCGTCATTCTCGTACTGGCGGCGGTGCTGATCGCCGGATATGTGGGGCTTTGCGCTTATGTGGATCGAGCCGGCACCTTTTTGCCCAACACCGCCATCGCCGGTGTGGATGTGGGCGGTATGACACAGGCGGAGGCTTCCTCCGCTCTGGCCGGGCAGCTTCCCGGCCGCCTGTCGCAGCTGTCCGCCTCCTTTCTCTGCGGCGGCGCGGAGTACGCCGTTTCCGGCGCTGAATTCAGCTTTGATGAGGCACGCGCGGCACAGCAGGCCATCGCCGACCAGCACGGCAGCTTTTTTCTGGGCGGCTGGCACTATCTGTCCGCCCTGCTGGGCCGGGCGGAGTATCCCGTACCGCTGTCTCTGGACGAAACGCCCCGGGCGGTAGCGCAGGCGATTGAGGACTGCACCGACCCCGAGGCGCAGACCACCTGGGAACAGACCGACCGCAGTTTGGTCTTTCGCAAGGGGGTCACCGGGCGCACCGTGGACGTGGCCGCGCTGCTGGACGCATTGGTAGAGCGCTTTGACCATCTGCTGCTGGATGACGAGCCTGCTTCTTACGCCCCCATCGAGGCCCAGATCACCACCGCGCCCCCGGCCGAGCCCGACCTGCAGGCCGTTTACGACGAGCTGTCCGTCGAGGCGGCGGACGCCTACCTGGATCCGGATACCAAGGAGATCGTGGCGTCGGTGACCGGGGTCCGCTTTGATGTGGAGGAAGCCGCCGCCGCGCTGGCGGATACCCCCGAGGGCGGCACCTGCACCGTCCCCCTGCAGCTGGAGGAACCGGAGCTGACCACGAAAGAATTTCAGGAAAAGCTCTTTGCCGACGTGCTGGGCACCTCCACCACAAAATGCGCCGGGCCCTCCACGCGCTGGTACAACATCGATCTGGCGGCCGGCCGGGTCAACGGCACCATTCTCCTCCCTGGGGAGGAGTTCTCCTACAACGCGCTGGCCGGCCCCTACACCGAGGCCGGCGGCTACAAGAAAGCGGGCGCCTACGTGGGCGGCAAGAACATCGACACGACCGCCGGCGGTATCTGCCAGCTCTCCTCCACGCTCTACTGGACCACCCTGAAGGCCAACCTGCAGATCGTGGAGCGCAACAAGCACAAGTACAACAGCGGCTATATGCCCGTGGTGGGTACCGACGCCACCGTGTTCAGCGATTCTCTGGATTTTCGCTTTCAAAACGATACCGACTTCCCGCTCAAGATCGAGTGCTATCAGGACGACAGCCACCGGCTCCATGTGACCCTCTACGGCACCGATACCACCGGCGTCCACGGGGAGCCTTACAGCGTCACGCTGAGCACCGTGGCCTATCAGAACACCTATAAGCCGGACGCCTCCAAGGTGCCCGTGGGCGGCGCGCCCGTGCGGGATGAAGAGTACGCCCGCTACAACGGCATCACCGTAGAGGTCTATCAGAAACTGGTCGACAAGAACGGCAATACGGTAGACACGATCTTCCTCCACAAGGACGCCTATTCCGTTTCCAATCCGGTCTATTATTACAATCCCGCCGACGCGGAGCGTCTGGGCATCGACCCCGCCACCGGCCTGATGACGCTCACCCCGGTCACGCCTGCGCCGTCGGTCACGCCCGCGCCGCAGACGAGCGCCACCCCCGCGGTCACTCCGCCGGCGGAGATCACTCCCATTCCCCAGACGTCGCCCACGCCGGAGCCCTCCGCCGCCCCGACGCCGGAAGCCACCACCCCCGTCAGCGGGCCGGGCATGGAACCGGAGGACACGTCCTCCCCCGCGCCGGAGCCTCCCGCCGCATCCCCCGTGACCGAATGACCGCCCGCCCCCCGCCTCGGCGGGGGGCGGCGTACCTTATGAGGAAAGAAGGACCCGCCATGTTTCAAGGCTTTTCGGAACAGACCGTAGATTTTATGTGGGGCATCCGTTTCAACAATGAAAAGAGCTGGTTCGAGCAGCACAAGGAACTATACAAGAGCTGTTTTTACGATCCCATGCGTGCGCTGGCCGACGAGGTGTACGAGCGTTTTCTGGACCGGCACGGCGAGCTGGACCTGATACGCCGGGTCTCCCGCATCTATCGGGACGCCCGCAGGCTCCACGGCCGGGGCCCTTATAAGGATCGGCTGTGGTGGAGCATGGAACGTCCCTCCGACAACTGGAGCGGAGAGCCGGTGTTTTGGTTCGAGCTGGAGCCGGAAGGCTACTCCTATGGCATGGGCTTCTGGATGGCGCCCGCCGTGACCATGGCCAAGTTCCGCGCCCGGATGGATCGGGACCCCAAGCCCATGGAACAGCTGGCCCGTGCGTTCCGCCGGCAGGACCGCTTCGTTTTGGACGGAGTGGATTACAAGCGCCCCAAAGGGGAAGCCGCCAAACTGCTCGCTCCCTGGTACAATAAAAAGAGCTTCAGTCTGGGGTATGAGGGCCCTCACGACGCGCTGCTCTGGTCCCACGATCTGGCGGACCAGCTGCTGGAAGGCTATGAATTTTTGCTGCCTTATTATCAATATATGATGGACGTGATCGCCGACCCGGATCCGCGCGAACAATAACAAAATTTACAGCGAGACTCTTCTGCCCCACCGCGCATACTAAGTCCGATGGATTTGGAAAGGCGGCGGGCGGATATGAACAAGTTTGGACGGCAGCAGAAGGGGTACGTATTGGCCCTCGCCCTTCTGCTGCTCTCTGTTTTGACGGCGGCGGGGCTGCGGACGGGACATCCTGCGGCGGTGGAGGCGGACGCGGGTCTTGCGGGCGACACGGAGGAATCCCCTTCTGTCCAGACCGGGCAAAAGCTCATCGCCCTGACCTTCGACGACGGGCCGCGCCGCTCTACCACCACCCGTCTGCTGGACGGCCTGGCGGAGCGCGGAGTGAACGCCACGTTCTTCCTCATCGGCGCCCAGGTGGAGGAAAACCAGGACGTGGTGCGGCGCATGGACGAGGAAGGCCATCAGATCGGCCTGCACACCTATGACCATGTGAGGCTCACCGACCTGAACCGGACGGATTTCAACGCCCAGGTGGAAAAATCCCGCGCCCTGCTCAAGCAGGTGCTGGGACACAACGATTTTTTGCTGCGTCCTCCCTATGGAATGCTGGATGAAAGCGTTAAGGCCTGGGCGGGCTGTCCCATCATCCTCTGGTCCATCGACCCGGAGGATTGGAAGGACATGAACACCGAGCGCGAGGTGAAGCTGATTGTCTCAGAGGCGCAGGACGGGGCCATCATCCTCATGCATGACATCTTTCCCGAGTCGGTGGACGCCGCTCTCCAGGTGGTGGATCAGCTCCACGCCCAGGGCTATCTCTTCTGCACCGTAGACGAACTTTTTGCCGCCCGGGGCATTGCTCTGGAATCCGGGGAAATGTACTGGAATGCCTATCCATGAAACCAGGCCCCCGCGCGCCCTCTCCGGGACGCACGGGGGCCAAACCGCCGGAAAAAACCTGCAGAAAGAACGCTGCGCAGAATTCCCCCGCCCGCAGGCGGCGGAACAAAATAAAGATCCGTCCTTTTCCAAAACGCAGGGTGAATGGCCCCGCAGGGGCAAGGGAGGGGCCCCTGGGGGATGCGCCTGGAAAAGGACACTCAGGACGGGCAGGGCGTGGGGCGTGGGCCGGGGCGGGCCGGGCGAGTTTGGGGCATGAGGGCCAACCGGCCCGAAATGCCCCGTGTTTGAAGCCCGGAACGCCCCGGCGCATGCCCC
>NZ_JALFGV010000166.1:0-16673 GCF_022777125.1 Lawsonibacter sp. | reverse complement strand
TTTGACAAGTTCGGCGGGGTAGTCGTCCCCGGCGATACGGATTGTCTTTCGGGCTGTGCAGACGGTTTCCAGCATGATTTCTACAATCTCGTCCAAACGGTCTTTATCCATTTTGGGGTCTTGAATGAGAATGTCATAGTCAATGTTGTCTTTGATGATTTCCCGATAAATCTCTATTGCTCTGTTTGTTTTCGCTTCCGTTCTTTTCCTTTCCGGCGGCGTAGCCGCTTCGTCCTGCTCATAAGGCAAGGGATTTAGGGAATGGAAAGGAATGGAACGGGTACTTGATAGATCAGTAATTGATTTTTCTGTATTTGATATATCTTTATTTAATTGCGTTGGATTTTCCAACGTAGGTTTTTCCTGTGTAGGTTTTTCCAACGTTGGATTATCCAATGTTGGATTTTCCAATGTAGGTAAATCCGATGTAGGCGGCTGCGGCTGCTCATATATGACATAATCCGCACCGCGCAAACGTCCTTTCTCGTCGCGTTCCCGGCTGCGGACGATATATCCGGCTTTTTCAAGTTCTTTGACCGCTTCGCGGATTGCGTCGATCTTCTCCCGGTTGATGTGAGATAAGCCCGCAAGGGTATAATCCCAATCTTCGGGTAAGGACAGCATTTGCGAAAGCAAGCCTTTTGCCTTTAAGGTGAGTTCCTTATTGCGCAAGTGGTGGTTGCTCATAACGGTATAGCCCGTATTTCTCTCAACTCGGAAAACTGCCATTTTTTATCACTTCCTTTCTCGGTCTGCGTGGAGTATTAGAAAGCCGTTTTCGACGGTTTTGGTATTGCAGTATGCCTTTGCTGTTTTTGTGTCTGAAACGCCTTATATTGCAAGGACTTTTTCGCGCCTAACGTTCCACGTTACCGCCTGTTTTCGGGCATAAAAAAACCGCAACTCTTTTCAAGCTGCGGCGACATATCCTATTCACTTAAAAACGCCATATCAAGGCTTGTCCAACCTTGCTACGGCGTTTTAGGTGTAATTATAGGGGTTGTTTAATTGTCTTTAATGTGCTGAAAGCCGCATGGTTACGGCATTTTCCTTGTTGTGCATATATTGACGGGGCAGTGGGGCCCGTGGGGCCGGTGGGACCCGTGGGACCGGTGGGGCCCGTGGGGCCGGTGAGGCCCGTGGGGCCGGTGGGGCCGGTGGGGCCGGTGGGGCCCGTGGGGCCCGTGGGGCCCGTGGGACCGGTGGGGCCCGTGCGGCCAGTGGGGCCGGTGGGGCCCGTGGGGCCGGTGGGGCCGGTGGGGCCCGTGGGGCCCGGCACAGGACAGAACTGCGTACAACAGCAACAGCAGCAGCAGCCGTTGTCCCCACTGTCGTTGGGCCGATAAATATTCATAAGAGGCAAAAAGCTCCTTTCGCTTGGTGGTGGCCGCGCCTGGCGCGGCATTTCTTGACGGACCGCTGGTTCCGCCGTCCCATACTATGCCGTTGCGCCGGCCGCCGTGCCGGGGAAAAATAGCGGTTGACTTTTCCGCTGCAGGCACATATACTGTGGGTATAACAAAATATGGTCGGATGACGGGGCCGGGAGAGTGCGATTTGATTCGCCGCCGAAGGGGAAGCGCAGTGATCTCTCAGGCATCAGGATCGGCCCCCGACGAAGCTCTGGAAAGCGGAGTTCCGCTCCGCGCCGAAGAGGCAATCCCAGCGTATGGCGCCTGATTTCCGGCAGGTACCGCACCGCTTGGGGGAAAACTTTCAGGTTATGGGACAGAGGCGCATGGCTTATTTGCCATGCGCTTTTTTGCGTCCAAAACAGCGTTCCGTGCCGCCGCATGCGGCGGCACGGAACGACGAAGGAGGAGCAACCGATGGAAAAAAAGACCCCGCTCTACGACCGCCATGTAACGGCGCTCGGCAAGATCGTGCCCTTCGCGGGCTGGCTGCTGCCGGTGCAGTATTCCGGCGTGATTGCCGAGCATATGGCGGTACGCCAGGCCTGCGGACTGTTCGACGTATCCCATATGGGAGAGCTGGTGCTCCGGGGCGCGGACGCTCTGGCAAACGTGAACCGCCTGATGACCAACGACTTTACCGGCATGTACGCCGGTCAGGCCCGCTATTCCCCCATGTGCTACGAAAACGGCGGCGTGGTGGACGACCTGATCGTCTACAAATGCACCGATACGGCCTACCTCATCGTGGTCAACGCCGCCAACAAGGACAAGGACGCCGCCTGGGTCGCCGCCCATCTTACCGGGGCGTGTACGATGGAGGACCGCTCCGACTCCATCGCCCAGCTGGCCCTCCAGGGCCCCCGCGCGCAGGCGATCCTGCGCCCTCTTGCCGGGGAGCTTCCGGGGAAAAATTACTCGGCCGTGCTTCAGGGCGCGGTGGATGGCATCCCCTGTCTCATCTCCCGTACCGGCTATACCGGGGAGGACGGCTTCGAGCTCTACTGCGCCCCCGGCGACGCTCCCCTGCTGTGGGATAAACTGCTTTCGGCAGGCGCGGACTACGGCCTGATCCCCTGTGGTCTGGGCGCCCGGGACACCCTGCGGCTGGAGGCGGCCATGCCCCTCTACGGCCACGAGCTCTCCCCGGAGATCAACCCCTACGAAGCAGGGCTCGGTATCTTTGTGAAGCTGGATAAGCCGGACTTCATCGGAAAAGCCGCCCTGCAGGCCGCCCGCCCCGTGTCCCGCCGCCGGGTAGGCCTGCGGATGACCGGCCGCGGCATTGCGCGGGAGCAGTGCCCGGTGTACGGCGGCGACCGGCAGATCGGCCTGGTCACCTCCGGCACCCACTGTCCCTATCTGGGCCACGCCGTGGCCATGGCCCTGGTGGATGCGGCCTTCCAGGAACCGGGCACCAAGGTCCAGGTGGACGTACGGGGCCGCCGGGTAGAGGCCGAGGTCGTCAAAACCCCGTTTTACCAACGAGCGTGATCCCAATACGGTATGTATTCCAACCCGATATTATCATCAGGAGGTCATTCTTATGAACATTCCCACCGAGCTGCGCTATGCCAAGAGCCACGAGTGGCTGAAGGAGGAAGACGGGGTCTGTACCGTAGGCCTCACCGATTTTGCCCAGGATTCTCTGGGGGACATCGTCTTCGTCAACCTGCCCCAGGCGGGGGACGCGGTCACCGCCGGGGAGGCCTTTGGGGACGTGGAGTCCGTCAAAGCCGTCTCTGACGTCATTTCCCCCGTCACCGGCGTGGTAAAGGCGGTCAACGACGCCCTGCTGGACGACCCCGCCCAGGTGAACGCCGATCCCTACGGCGCCTGGTTCATCCAGGTGGAGTCCGTCACCGATACCGAAGCGCTGCTGGATGCCGGGGCCTATGAGGCCCACTGCGCAGAGGAGGGCTGACCGGCATGGGAAGCTTTCTGCCCTCCACCGCGGCCGAGCGCGCCGGTCTGTACGCCGCCCTCGGTCTGAGCGGCCCGGCGGATCTGTATGCCGACGTGCCTGCGTCCGTGCGCGTCGGCGGAGCGCTGGAGCTGCCCGCCCCCATGAGCGAGCTGGAGGTGCGCCGGACCCTGGAGGCGCTCTCCGGTCAAAACACCCGGTTTTCCACCATTCTGCGGGGCGCGGGCGCCTATGACCACTACATTCCCGCCGCCGTGGGGCGCATCGCCGCCAAGGAGGAGTTCGTCACCGCCTACACCCCCTATCAGGCGGAGATCAGTCAGGGCATCCTGCAGTCGATTTTCGAGTTTCAGACCATGATCTGCGAGCTGACCGGCATGGACGCCGCCAACGCCTCGGTATACGACGGCGCGTCCGCCGCCGCCGAGGCGCTGGCCATGTGCCGGGACCGGAAGCGGACGCGGGCGGTGATTTCCGGCGCGGCCCACCCGGACGTGATCGCCACAATCAGGACCTATTGTTTCGGCTCCGGGATGGAGCTGGCCGTGGCCCCCGTGCGGGACGGCGTCACCGACCTGACCGGCCTGCTGGACGAGACCACTGCCTGCGTCTACGTGCAGCACCCCAATTTCTACGGCCAGCTGGAGGACTGCTCCGAGCTGGCCGGAGCCGCCCACGGCGCCGGGGCCAAGCTGATCCTGGGCGTGAACCCCGCCACGCTGGGGGTGCTGCGCGCCCCCGCCGACTACGGTGCGGATATCGCCGTGGGGGAGGGGCAGCCGCTGGGGCTCCCGCTGGCCTGGGGCGGGCCCTACCTGGGCTTTATGGCCGCCACTGCGCCCCTGATGCGCAAGCTGCCCGGCCGCATCGTCGGGGAAACGGTCGATGCGCAGGGGAAACGCGCCTTCGTGCTCACCATGCAGGCCCGTGAACAGCACATCCGCCGGGAAAAGGCCTCGTCCAACGTGTGCTCCAATGAGGCTTTGTGCGCGCTCACCGCCTCGATCTACCTGTCTCTTCTGGGGCCGGAAGGCCTGCGGCAGGTAGGCGAGCAGAGCTGCGCCAAAGCCCACTACCTGGCCGGGGCGCTGTGTGCGCTCCCCGGCGTCTCGCTCCGCTTCCCCGGTCCCTTCTTCCACGAGTTCGTCACGGAACTGCCCCGCGCGCCTCAGGTGCTCGCCGCCCTGGAGGCAAAGGGCATTCTGGGCGGCCTCCCCGTGGAGGGCGGCCTGCTGTGGTGCGTCACCGAGAAGTGCAGCAGGTCTGAGCTGGATGAGGCCGTCGCCATTGTAAAGGAGGTGCTGGGCTGATGGAACTCATTTTTGAACGCAGCCGTCCCGGCCGGGGCAGCGATCTTCTTCCCCCGCCGGACGTGCCCGCCTCCCCCCTGCCCGAGGCGCACCGCCGCGCCGCCGCGCCCCGCCTGCCGGAGGTGGCGGAGAGCGAGGTGTCCCGCCACTATCAAGCCATGGCCCGCCATGCCTTCGGCGTGTGCGACGGGTTCTATCCTCTGGGCTCCTGTACCATGAAGTATAACCCCAAGCTGGGCGAAGACCTGGCCGCCCTGCCCGGCTTTACCGGGATCCACCCGCTCCAGCCGGAGCACACGGCGCGGGGCTGCCGCTCGGTGCTGGACCGTGCCGGCGCATACCTGTGTCAGATCACGGGCATGGACGAAATGACCTTTCAGCCCGCCGCCGGAGCCCATGGGGAGTTTACCGGGCTGCTGCTCATCAAGGCCTACCATGTCCACCGCGGAGATACCGGGCGCACCGTGATCCTGGTGCCCGACTCCGCCCACGGCAACAACCCGGCCTCCGCCGCCATGGCCGGCTTCACGGTCAGGAGCATCCCTTCCACCGCGGAGGGCCTGGTGGACCTGGAGGCGCTGCGCGCCGCCTGCGGCGCCGATACCGCGGGTCTGATGCTCACCAATCCCAACACCGTGGGCCTCTTCGAGCGGGATATCCTGGCTATGACCGAGATCGTCCATGCGGCGGGCGGTCTGGTGTACTATGACGGGGCCAACCTCAACGCCATCATGGGGGTGGCCCGGCCCGGCGACATGGGCTTCGACGTGTGCCACCTGAACCTGCACAAAACCTTCGCCACCCCCCACGGCGGCGGCGGCCCCGGCAGCGGCGCAGTGGGCTGCAAGGCGCTTCTGGCGCCCTATCTGCCCGGCTCCGCGCTGGGCGGGGGCGGCGGGGCACGGTCCATCGGCCAGGTGCGCGCCTTCCACGCCAATTTCCTGGTGGTGGTGCGGGCGCTGGCCTACCTGCTCACCCTGGGCAATACCGGGGTGCGCCAGGCCGCCGAGGGCGCGGTGCTCAATGCCAACTACCTCAAGCACCGGCTGGAGGCTGCGGGCTATTCCTCCGCCTATCCGGGGCTTTGCATGCACGAATTCGTGCTCACCCTGGAGCAGCTGAAAAAGCAGACCGGCGTATCTGCTCTGGACCTTGCCAAGGCCATGCTGGATCGGGGCATGCACCCGCCCACCATGTACTTCCCGCTCATTGTCCACGAGGCGCTGATGTTCGAGCCCACCGAGACCGAGACCCCCGAAACGCTGGATCGGGCGGCCCAGGCTCTGGAAGCGCTTTTGAAGACCGCCCGGGAAAATCCCCAGGCGCTCCACGCCGCTCCGGTCACCACTTTGATCGGCCGTCCGGACGAGACCGCCGCCGCCCGCCGTCCGGTGGTGCGTTACGGCTTTGAGGAGGGCTGATATGTACGATCTGTTGGTCCTCGGCGGCGGCCCCGGCGGCGCGGCGGCCGCCCGCCGGGCGGCCCAGGCTGGCAAGTCGGTCGCCCTCTTCGAGCCCCGGGCCATCGGCGGCACCTGTCTGAACCGTGGGTGCATCCCCACCAAGGCGCTGCTCCACGGCGTCGGGCCCGGCTGCGATTTCGCGGCCCTGGCCGCGGAGAAGGCGCGGGTGGTGGATACCCTGCGCGCCGGCATGGAGCGCCAGCTCGCCTCCGCCAAGGTAACGCTCATCCCCCATCCGGCAACGGTCACCGGGGCCCACACCGTCGCGGCGGGGGGCGTGCGCTATGAGGGGGAAGCCATCCTCGCGGCCGTTGGCTCTGTTCCCGCCCGCCCGCCCATTCCCGGACTGGACCTGCCCGGCGTGGTCACCAGCGACGAGCTGCTGGAAGACCTGCGCCCCCGGGAGCGTATGATCATCCTGGGGGGCGGCGTCATCGGGGTGGAGCTGGCCTGCGTGTGGGCCGCGGCCGGGTGCCGGGTTACCATTTTGGAAGCTCTGGAGCGCATCCTGGCCAACCTGGACCGGGAACTGTCCCAGAGCCTGACCCTGCAGCTGAAACGGGACGGTGTGGAGCTTTTGACCGGGGCGCACGTGACGCGCATCTCCCCCGGCCTTACCGTGCACTTTACCCACAAAGGCGCGGAGCAGACCGCTCAGGCGGAGACCGTGCTGGCCGCCATGGGCCGCGTCCCCGCTACGGCGGGATTGTTCGCAGGCGTGGAGCCCGCCATGGAGCGGGGCTTCCTCCAGGTCAACGAGCGCTTCCAGACCTCGATCCCCTCCCTCTACGCCATCGGGGACGCCATCGGCGGGGCCATGCTGGCCCACAAGGCGGAGGCGGAGGGGTGCGCGGCGGCCGACCTGCTGCTGGGCCGGGCCCCCGTCCGCGGCGTGTCTCCCGTCCCCGCCTGCGTGTATACCGATCCGGAGATCGCCCAGGTGGGCCTGACCGCCGACGACTGCAAGGCACGGGGCATCCCTTTCGCTGCGGGCAAATGCGTCATGGGCGGCAATGGCCGCACCCTCATCGCGGGCGGCAAACGGGGCTTTCTCAAGCTGGTGTTTCACGCGCAGACCCACGCCCTGCTGGGGGCCTGTCTGTACTGCTGTCGGGCCACCGATCTGATTTCCGAGTTGACCCTCGCGGTGACCCTGGGCCTGACGGCGGAGCAGCTGCTGCGCCCGGTACGGCCGCACCCCACCTTTTCCGAGGCCGTCACCCAAGCCGTGGAAGCCGGTCTGGCGGCCCTGACGCGCTGAATGGGCCGGGCTTCAAGTGGGAATCGACATTTCCGGCAAGCTGTGCTATGATACTCTTATACACCGTTTGAAAAGGAGCGATTCCAATGCGCAAACATGTTTCCCGGTTCCTGCCGCTTCTGCTGGCGCTGGCGCTGCTGACGGCCCCCGCCGCCCTGGCCGTGGGGGAGGACGTGCCCGGCCTGCCCCAGGCCAGCCTGACCGACACCGCCGCGCTGGACCTGATCAACCAGGTGCAGCTCTCCGCCGCCGGGGCGGACGTGTCCGCCGCCGCCCTGACCGGCGACGCGCTGCCCCAGTCCCTGAGCGCCGACGACCTGGCCGGCGTCTGCTCCGCCAACGATACCCTGGTGCGCGTCACCGTCACCGGGGCGGAGCTGAAGGCCTATCTGGAGTGGGCCGCCGCGTGCTACAACCAGTGGAAAAGCGGCGATATCGGCATCTCCTTCCAACCGGAGCGCCCCGCCCATACCCGGGACGTGTTTGCCGGCGTGGACTACGAGCTGGACCTGTCCAAGCCCGCGGGCGAGCGGGTGCAAAACGTCCGCTTCCGGGGCGCGCCCCTCAGCGACGATCAGCAGCTGAAGCTGGTCGTAAGCAGCGAGCGCTATGCCGTACAGCTCAAGGGACAGTCTCTGATCTCCGGCGAATATGACTGGTCCAGCCGGCAGACGCTGGGCGCGCTGATCTCCGACTATCTGACCGGGCATGCGGCGCCCGCGGCGGCGGACGGCAACTGGAGCATCACCGGCGTGGACCTCTCCCTGGACAGCGCCGAGCGGGCCACGCTGGTGGCGCTCATCCGCAGCGGCCAGCTGGAGACGCCCTATGCCAAGAGTCTGAACCTGAACCACTACGAGGTAAAGAACCTGCTGGCGTCGGCCAACAACGTAAAGCTCTCCGATTTAGACCAGTTCGGTACCGCCGCCTCCTTCGCGGACGCCGACGGCGTCCCCTACTTCCGCCTGCGGGACCTGGCCTTCCTCTTTACCGGCTCCAAGGACCAGTTCAACGTGCGCTGGGACGGCAAGGTGGTGGTGCAGCGGGGCCAGGCCTATGACGGCGGCGTACTCCCCCTGCCCTGGAGCATCCCCGCCTCTGCCGCCGCCGTACCGCCCGCAGAGATCACGGTCAGCGTGGACGGCGCCGATGTGCGCGTATCCGCTATCGCGGTGGACGGGCACTACTACCTGAGTGTGGAGGGGGTCAACGCCCTGTTGGGCACCTCCGCCACGGTACAGGACAAAACGCCGTGATCTCCGCGCGGCGGTTTCCAATGGCTTTCTCCTTTGGTTTGACAAACCGGCCCGGCGGCTTCTTGCCGCCGGGCCGGTTTTATGCTAGAATGATATCTCAGCGGATCATTTTGTGGAAAGAAGGTGGGCGCATGCCCCTGCCGAAACTGATCGTGGTCCTGGGGACCACCGCCTGCGGCAAAAGCGGGCTGGGGGTGGAGCTGGCCCGCCGTTTTGACGGGGAGATCG
The DNA here is from genome assembly GCF_022777125.1 of Lawsonibacter sp. NCBI lineage: Bacteria > Bacillati > Bacillota > Clostridia > Eubacteriales > Oscillospiraceae > Lawsonibacter > Lawsonibacter sp. Next base: position 7,819 of record NZ_JALFGV010000166.1, on the reverse strand, counting down.
TCTCCGCCGACTCCCGGCAGGTGTACCGTGGGCTGGATCTGGGCACCGGGAAGGTGACGCAGGCGGAGCGGATGGGGGTGGCGCACCACATGCTGGACGTGGTGGACCCCAACCAGAGCTATTCCGTGGCAGACTTTCAGCGGGGGGCCTATGACGCCATCGACGCCATCCGCGCCCGGGGCCGCACCCCCTTTCTGGTGGGGGGTACGGGGCTGTATGTCCGCGCAGTGACCGAGGGCTTTACCTTTACCGACGCCCGGCCCGATCCCGCCCTGCGCGCCCAGCTGGAGCGCAGGACCACCGCCGAGCTGTACGCGCTCTACCAGGCCCGGACCGGGAAAACCCTCGCCGGCGGGGAGGAAAAGAACCGCCACCGGCTTCTCCGCGCTCTGGAAAAGCTCTCTGCCGGGGCGGTGGAGACGCCCCCCTGTCCCCGGTATGACTGTCTGCTGCTGGGCATGACCTTTCCGCGGGAGGTGCTTTGCCGCCGCATCGACGAGCGCCTGCAGCGGCGCATCGACGACGGGATGATCGAAGAGGTCGCCAACCTCCGCGCGAATGGGGCCCGCGATCTCTTCCTGGAGGGGCTGGGGCTGGAGTACCGCTACATCCTGTGGTACCTCACCGGGCGCATTCCCACCCTGGACGCGCTTCAGGACGAGTTGGGCCGGGCGATCAAGCGTTTTGCCAAGCGGCAGATGGTATGGTTCAAAAAGGACCGGGATGTGCTCTGGCTGGATACGGCGGTCGATCCCCTCCCGCAGGCGGTGGCCGCCACGGCGGAATTTCTGGGGCGGCCTTCCCAATTCTGACCGAAAATCTTTACCAAATCATAATCTTTTCTCCGTGGCGTTTTTCGATTTGACCGGTATACTGGTTCCCAGAAACCGATCAAAGGAGATAACACCATGTGGGAGTTTCGCTACAAAAACGACTATCTCAACTGTGTCTACGATCTGATGGCGGACGCCGCCGTACAGTCCATGCGCCTGCTGCCCCAGCACCGCGCGGGCGTCAGCTGCTACCACCACTGTGTACTGGTAAGCTATTCCAGCTGGCGTTTGTGCCGGGCCCTGGGCCTGGACGGCCGGGCCGCCGCACGGGGCGGCCTGCTGCACGACCTCTATCTCTATAACTGGCGGGACAAGGCCAGCCATCCCGGCATCCGCCACGCTGTCCAGCATCCGGAGGTGGCGCTGAAGAATGCCAGGGCCCGCTTCTCTGTGACTGAGACGGAGGCGGACATCATCCGCTCCCACATGTTCCCCCTCACCCCGACCAGGGTGTATCACTGTCTGGAGGCTCTGGTCGTCAGCACCATGGACAAGCTCTGCGCCGCCGCCGAGCTGCTGGGTCTGGTGCCCTGGCTCACCCGCCGCCGCGCGCGCCCCATCTGGCAGGACGCAGACTGGGCTCCCGCCCCGCTGCGCCGGGCGGGCTGAACTGTCTTTGTTTATCTCTGCAAAAGCGCGGGCCGGATCGATTCCTCCGGCCCGCGCTTTTTTCTTATGGATCGGGCAGCAGGCCGGCCTCTACCACCCGGTAGGCCGGACGGTAGGCCGCCCGATAGGCCTGGGAGTGGGAGAGCGGTGGATAGCCCTGAGCGGCGTAATCCATCAGATACCGTTCTGCCGCCGCCCGCCCGAAGGGCAGCCTTCCCTCCCGCGCCAACGCCCGCAGGACGTCCAGCCGCTGCAGCAGGCCCTCCAGGCTGCCCCGTCTGCGCTGCGCCGTATCGGCAAACCAGCCGTTGAGCTGTTCCGGCGTAATGCCATGCTCCGCCAAAGCGGCCAGGTGCACCCGTACCAGTCCGCCGCCGATCGTCTCCGCCAGCGGCGCGCCCGGCCGCTGGCGGACGCCCGCCAGTTCCGTTTTCAGCCGCGCCAGGCTCTCCCGCCGGTCCCGGATCAAGTGCCCGCCGGCAAACTCGCTCTGATAGGCCAGTTTGACCGCATCACGCGGCTCCATCCGGGGATAGCGCGTCCCGTGGTCCTGCAGCGTCCCGCTCCAAGTCTCCATTGAGCATCATCCCTCCCTTTTTCAGCGCCATCACGATCAGCGGGATGAGCACGATATGGCAGACGATGCCGGGCACGGCGTTGATGACCGCCCCCGCCCAGAAGGCGGAGAGCGGGAATTCCGTGTGCTGGAGCCCCGCGATACAAAAGCGCGCCGCGCCCCAGACGATCCGCCCCAGCACCATAGCAGCGAGCAAGCTCACATAAAGATAGGGCGTGCGTTTGGGCAGCAGCCGGTACAGCGCCCCCGAGCAGGCGCCGTAGGCCGCCAGCTCAAAGGCCATGGCGACGCTGGTGAGGATAGGGGGCATACCGAACAGTGCGGTGCGCAGCAGCGGCGCCACAAAGCCCACCGCCAGTCCCCAGGGCCAGCCGCAGACGAAACCGCACAGCAGCACGGGGATATGCATGGGACTCAGGGCGCTGCCGATTTGGGGGATCTGCCCGGTGAGGAAGGGCAGCGCCAGGGCCAGCGCCAAAAACACGCCGGAAAAGGCCAGACGTCTGATCTGGATGTGGATGGGATGTTTCTTTTTCATAAAACCTCCTTGCATCAAAAGAAGGCATTGCTTTTTCTCCACGAAAAAACAATGCCTTCTTAGCATTTCCTTCAAAAGCGGAATGGGTGCCGATCGGGTGCAGCGGACGCGCGTGCCGGGACTTCTGTCCCCGGGGCCCGGCTTCGTGCCGGAAACCTCTTCGTAATGTAGTATAGCAGGTGCGCCCCCGGCTGTCAATCCCGGCCGTCCAGGGCTTTCTCCAGTTCCCCCAGGGCGCTCTCCAGCAGGGCGCTCACCGAGCGCTCCTCCACCCCCGCTACGATGGAATCGCAGCGGTTGAGGGGAATGAGGATCTTTTTGGCCCGGGCCTGACCCACGGCCACCGCCATAGCCGGGGAGATCTCCCCCAGCAGCGCATCGGCCACTACGATCCCAAGCGGGCCCAGTATCACATCGGCCCGGCGGCAGGCCACCGCCATGGCGTTCTCCCCGGTAGCCGCCTGCTGGGCGCCGCCCTTGAGCATGGCGGCAGTGGCCATGCTGTTGGTGCCCACGGCGATCACCGCCGTCTCCGGGAAGCGCTCCCGGATGCACCGGATCAGCTGCTGCCCGATGCGGCCTCCCTGCCCGTCGATCACCAGAACCTCCATATGCGCCCTCCTCTCGTATTGCTTCTATCCTACCACACGTCAGGCCCGAGTGCAATCGCAGCATCCGCCTGCAAAACGGATTCCCCCGGGCCGGTGGGTTTTACCGCCGGCCCGGGGGAACGGGCAGCTTCTGTGCGCAGACGATCTCAGAAGGGCTTATCCTTCTCCTCTGCATAGAGGAACGGCAGGATGGAAGCCAGGTTGCTGTATTCCTTGATGTTATGCCCATAAAGGGCGCGGGGGCCCGCCTCGGGGACGCTGACGCCGTCGGGCAGGAGCTTGACGATCTCCCCCTGGCCGTTGGGACCGTAGCCCATCCAGAACCGGGAGCAGAACAGGATCCCCCCCTCGGCCTGTTTGGCGACGTGGGTCATGACGGCCGGGGTGCTGCCCACGCCGTAAGCGCACACCATAGCCTGGCAGGCGGGGGTGCCGATCTTCTCCAGACGGTAGCCCAGCTCGGACGGTTTGCAGAAGCAGAGCAGCAGCGGATCAGGGCCGAAGCCGATGTCCTCCACGATGTCGTGCTTCACGCCCCAGGTCTTCTGGGCCGTCGGGACGGCGGGGTCCTTTACGTAGTCGGGCCGGTCGGCGCGCGCGTGCCAGTGGTCCTCCGGGTCCCACAGCTTGTAGCGCAGGTCGGAGGTAACGCTGTGCCAGCCGAACCACCAGTTGAACATCTCGGCGGTGACCCCGGGCATGAAGGTGGTGTTGGCCACAAAACCGGTCCCGTCGGGCGCCACGCAGAAGCCGTTGTCCAGGCCGGGCACATCGGCGTCCTGAAAACGCCCGCGCGCTGCAAAGGGCAGGGCGGCGGCAGGATCGGCGGCGGGGCCGTTCCAGATGTCCAGCTTCTCCTGCGGGATGGGAGCCAGCGGCTTATGGAAGTATTTGGCGTAGGGAAGCCGCTCCTCCTCTGCGCTCAGCTTGGGGCGTTCCAGTTCCAAAGGCATAAGGATCCCTCTTTCCGTTTGATTTGCTATGCAAACGCACAGCAAAATGGCCATGTACCGCCTGGGGCGGCACGGCCTGAAATCAAAGCGCGTGGACCGGGACGGCCTACATGCGCAAAAACTTCATGCGTTGTCCGTTTTGCCTATGATCGTGGTGCGCCTGTCGCGCATAAAGTTTTATGCCTTTATCATAAGTTATCCGGGGTTTTTTGTAAAATATGAGTTTGGAACGTTCTTATTCCAGTTCGGGATGGTCCTCCTCCAACAGCGTGAGCAGCCGGGGAATATTGGGGTTTTCATTCCGCTCCCGCCAGACGGCCACCCGGTCGAACGCGTCCCCGCCCGGCTGATCCTCCTCCGCCAGCGGCAGGAAGACCAGTCCCGGGTGGTCCCGGTATTGGAAGTCCCCCATCAGGCCGTAGGCGTCGTCGTGGACCTGGAGCTGGAGCATCATGGACTCATGGCTGGTATGGCGCAGGGAGCGCCGGGGCTGGAACTCCTTTTCCGCAAAAAAGCGCATCATGTTCACATAGCCGTTGGGCGTCACGTCGGGGCGCATGGTGTAATAGGTCAGCTCCGCCAGATCCTTCAGGTACAGCTGCTTTGCTCCGGCCAGGGGGCTTTGGCTGCCCAGCAGCACATACATACGCCCCCGTCCCACGGTGCGCCGGCGCAGGTGGGGGCGGTCCAACAGCTCAAAGGCCATGGTGAAGGCCACGTCCAGATCCCCGCTCTCCAGCCGCTCCAGCAGCGTCCCGAATTCAAACCAGTCCAGGGAGAGCTCCACCCCGCTCCAGCAGGCATGAAACCGCCGCGCCAGCGCCACGATCTCCGTGGGCACGACGCTGAAAGCGCCCAGAGCCAGCCGTCCGTGCTCCCCGCCCTGTTCTCTCTGCAGGGCGGTCCGGGCCGCGTCCATGCGGCGGAGGATATCCACGCTGTCCCGATAGAAGCCTTCTCCGGCCGCCGTCAGGCGCACCATGCGGGTATCCCGCAGAAACAGCTGTGCGCCCAGCTCCCGCTCCAGCTGGTTGATATGCTTGCTGACCGCGCTCTGGGCGATATACAGCTCCTTGGCCGCGCCGGTGAAGGAACCGTGATTGGCCACGGCGACAAAGGTCCTGAGCAGCTTGCTGTCCACGTTCTCCCCCTCTTCCGTCCTGGGAATCCTGTCATCCGAAAAAGGGATTTCCCTTTTCCGGCAAAATGTGCTTTAATAAATAGTAACCGATTTTTCCCCTGAGCGCAAGGAGGTCTCATCTTTTGCTGTCCAATCTTTTGACGGTCACCGGTCAGGTCGGCGCCCTGTTTTTGATGATGGGGGTGGGCTTTGCCTTGGCAAAGCTGGGCAAGCTTACCGAGCAGGCCAGGGGCCAGCTGTCGTACCTGCTGCTCTATATCGTCTGTCCCTGCGTTATGGTAGACTGCTTCCAGGTGGAACGCACCCCCGATCTGGTGCGGGAGGTAGCGCTGGGCGCGGCGCTGGCCACCGCGTGCTACGTGGTCTATCTGTTGATTGCGCTTTTCTTTTTTCGCAGGGAGTCTCCCGACGTGCGGGACTGCCTCCGCTTCGGCACGGTATACGGCAACATCGGCTTTATGGGCATCCCGCTGGTCCAGTCCATTCTGGGGGCGGACGCCGTCATCTACGGCGCGTTGTCCCTGGCGGCCTTCAACCTGACGCTTTGGACCCTGGGCGTTTTGGTCATGGGCGGGAAGCAGGCCTTTTCCGTGAAAAAGGCGGCCGTCAATCCAGGCGTCTTAGGCCTGGCGGTGAGTCTGCTCCTCTTTCTGGGCAACGTGCGCCTGCCCGCGGTGTTGGGCAGCGCCGTCTCCTTCCTCAGCGACCTGAACACGCCTCTGGCCATGGTGGTCATCGGCGGACAGCTGGCCTGTGCCGACCTGGCCGCCACCTTCCGGCAGGCGCGGCTGTATCTGGCCTGCTTTCTGAAGCTCATCCTCGTCCCGGTTCTGACGCTGCTGGCGCTGCTGCCGCTGCGGCTTTCGCCGGGCCTGTACTGCGCGCTGGTGCTTCTCTCCGCCACCCCGGTGGCGGGCATCACCAGCCTCTTCGCCCAGCAGTTTGGCCGCAACCCCACTCCCGCCGTCCAGTTCATTACCCTGTCCACACTGCTCTCCATCCTCACCCTGCCTCTTTTCGCCGTAGCCGCGAAAATGATCAGCGGATTCTAAGGCCCGTTTTCAAACAGGCCCGGCCGAGCAGAGCGCCTGTATTCAAAGGAATACAGGCGCTCTGCTCAGCCGGGCTTAGGGGCGGCGGACCGGGTTTATTCAAAGGGGGCCAGTTCCCAGCGGATGAAATATCCCTGAGGATGCTTGCAGACGGGACAGACCGCCGGGGCCATGGTGGCGTCGATGATCTGTCCGCAGTTGAGACACATCCACTTCACTTCCACATCGGACACAAAGAGCTTTCCCTGTTCCAGCAGGTCCGCAAACCGGCCGAACCGGTCGCCGTGGGTCTTTTCGATCTCGGAGATCATGGAGAAAGTATGGGAGATCTCCTCGAACCCCTCCTCCTTGGCGGCCTTGGCAAAGCCCTTATAGTCGTGATCCCACTCCTGATACTCGTTGTGCTGTGCCGAGCGCAGATGCTGGAGCAGTTCGGGGTAGAGCTCGACCGGATAGGTGCCGTCGATCCGCAGATTTTCTCCGGAGACGCTCTGGAGCAGGTTATAAAAGACCTTGGCGTGGGCCCGCTCCTGGTTGGCGGTAAAGGTAAAGATCCCCTCAATGACCTGCAGGTTCTTTTTCTTGGCCAGTCCGGCGGCAAAGGTATACCGGTTGCGGGCCTGGCTCTCTCCGGCAAAGGCCCGCAGCAGGTTGAGCCGGGTCTCGCTCTGTTCAAAGGCAATGGACATACGGCGTTCCTCCTGTTCTATGGATATGGAAAGTATGTCCACCTCCGGGGGCGGTTCTGCGCAAACCGGCGCCGGGCTCACGCCCGGCGCCGGTTACGGCGGTTTTCTCACGCTTCCAGCTGCTTTTCCAGCCGCAGCTTGATGGACTGGAGGAACACGCCGGTGTCTACGGCTGTGGCGGGCGTCTCGCCTTCCCACAGTCCGGCCAGGTCCTTCGTCATGATTCCGCTCTCGATGGTCTCGATGCTGGCCCGTTCCAGCTTGTCGGCAAACTCCCCCAGCGCGGCGATCCCGTCCAGTTCGCCCCGCTTGCGCAGGGCCCCGGTCCAGGCAAAAAGGGTGGCCATAGGGTTGGTGGAGGGGTTTTCTCCCTCCAGATATTTATAATAGTGCCGCGTGACGGTGCCGTGGGCGGCTTCGTACTCATACTTCCCGTCGGGGGAGACCAGTACGGAGGTCATCATGGCCAAGCTGCCGAAGGCGGTGGAGACCATGTCGCTCATCACATCGCCGTCGTAGTTCTTGCAGGCCCAGATAAAGCCGCCCTTGCTGCGGATGACCCGGGCCACCGCATCGTCGATGAGGGTGTAAAAATAGGTGATGCCAAGCGCTTCGAACCGGGCCTGGTACTCCTTCTCAAATATCTCCTGGAAGATATCCTTGAAGGTATGGTCGTACTTTTTGGAGATGGTGTCCTTCGTGGAGAACCACAGGTCCTGCCGGGTGTCGACGGCATACTGGAAACAGGAGCGCGCAAAAGAGACGATGGAGCTGTCCTTGTTGTACTGCCCCTGGAGCACGCCGGCACACTCAAAC
>NZ_JALFGV010000121.1:0-2747 GCF_022777125.1 Lawsonibacter sp. | reverse complement strand
GCACCGGCACCACAAACACGTAATACTTCCCCGTGGCCCCCTGGGTCACCAGGGTCTTGAACACGGCGCCGGCATCCTTGCCGATCCGGGCCGCCACCGAGACCCCGTCCACCGCCCCGTCGGGACAGGCGTAATAGTGGGGGATATAGGGGACCTTCTTCTGGTCTAACAGCCGCATCACGTTGGTCTTTTCTTCCGCCATGTTTCTCGCGCTCCCGCTTGTAATTTCGGCCCGGCCGGGCTATGATTGGGATATCATACTACAAATAAGGAGTCAATGCAAATGCATCTGGAAGACTGCAGGGAGTTTCTCATGAACACCGCCCGCCGCCTGCTCGCCGCCGACAGCCCCAGCGGCTTTACGCAGCAGGCCGCCGCGGTTGTGGAACAGATCGCGGAAGAGCTGGGCTATCCTGTGCGGCGCACCAACAAGGGCAACGTGATCCTCTCCGTGCGTGGGCGGGAGCGCGGGAAAACGGTCGGCCTGTGCGCCCACATCGACACGCTGGGGCTGATGGTGCGCTCCATCACCGCCGACGGCATGCTGATGATCACCAAAATCGGCGGGCCGATCCTGCCCACCCTGGACGGGGAATACTGCCGCATCTACACCCGGGACGGGCGGATGTATACCGGCACCATCCTCTCCCTCTCTCCGGCGGCGCACGTATTCGACGACGTGCTGACCCGTCCCCGGGACGAAAAGAATTTGGCGGTGCGCATCGACGAACCGGTGCGGGACAAGGCCGGCGTGGAGGCGCTGGGCATCTGCGCCGGGGATTTTGTGTGCTTCGACCCCAAAACCCAGGTCACCGGCAGCGGCTTTTTAAAGTCCCGCTTCATCGACGATAAGGGCAGCGCCGCGTGCCTGCTCACGCTGCTCAAGCTCCTGCGGGATACGGGAGCCGCCCCCCGGTACGACACGGAGCTCTGCTTCACTGTACACGAGGAGGTCGGTCACGGCGGCTGCGTCATGCCGGCGGTGGACGAGCTGCTGGCGGTAGACATGGGGTGCGTCGGGGAGGACCTGAACTGCACGGAGTACCAGGTGTCCATCTGCGCCAAGGACAACAACGGCCCCTATGACTACGGTATGGTGTCCCGGCTGGTGGAGCTGGCCCGCGCCAACGGCGTGGACTACGCCGTGGATATTTATCCGCATTACGGCTCCGACGTGGCCGCTTTCTGGAAGGCGGGCAACGACACCCGGGGCGCCCTCATCGGCCCCGGCGTCCACGCCTCCCATGGCATGGAGCGCACCCATTTCGACGGCATGAAGCATACCATCCATCTGGTGTGGCTTTATCTGGAGTGCGCATAATACGCGCACAGTGCGCTCCATCGCGCCGTCAGGCGCGCAGCCCGGCGGGATTCACTCCCGCCGGGCGGATGCAAGGCACGGGGCCCCCGCGGGATGTGATCCCGTGGGGCGCGCACCCACTTCGACGGCAGGAAGCATACCATCCATCTGGTGTGGCTTTATCTGGAGTGCGCATAAGGCGCGCACAGTGCGCTCCCAGCCCGCTTTTTCGGCAGGACTCCGCCGGGTTTATTTCACGGCATGCCTATCGCAGCAACGCCCAGGGATGCAACAACGGCCGCCGCCGTGCGGGCAAGCGCCTTTTCGACTTGCGGGCCATGATTCGGGGGTAATCCCCGTACAATCAGGGGAAAAAGGCGGCTTTACGCCCGGGGGTTGCATTTTGTTTCCAAATAGATTACAATATAGTAACAAAAAATATCGGTTGGAAACAACTGTCTGCCGTAAGGAGTGATTCCCATGCGCAAACAGCTTTTGGCTCTGCTGCTCTGCCTGGCCGCCCTGGCCGGCGTTTCCGGCCCGGCTCTGGCCGCCGGGGAAGCCGCCTCCGCAGAGCCATCCGTACCCCAGATCTACGTCGACGGCGCGCTCTACGAGCACGCCTACACCGCCGTCATCGAGCATGTGACCTATGTATCCCTGCCCGCCCTGGCCCAGGTGATCCGTCCCACTGTGACGGCGAGCTGGGAGACCGGCCGCGCGGTGCTCCGGGACGAGGGACTGGAACTGACCGCCAAGCCAGGCGACCTGTACCTGTGTGTCAACGGCCGGTATCTTTACATCGCCGGCGGCGTGCAGGTCGGCTATGACGAAAACGGCGGTGCCGTATGTACGCTGGTCCCGGCCCGCACGCTGGCCCAGGCCCTGGGCGCCGCGCTGACCTGGGACGGAGCGATCCAGATCTCCACCGCCGGGGCCGTGCTTCCGGTCTCCGGCGCGGAATTTTACGATGCCGACGCCGTCTTTCTGCTCTCCCACATCATCTACAACGAGAGCGGAAACCAGCCTATGGAGGGCCGGATCGCCGTGGGGAACGTGCTGCTCAACCGGGTGGCCCACCCCTCCTTCCCCGGTACGCTGTACGACGTGGTCTATCAGCCGGGCCAGTTCTACCCGGAAAAGACCGGCTGCATGGAGAAGACCCCCAACGCCGAAAGCGTCGCCGCCGCCAAGCTCTGCCTGGAGGGCGCCGTGGTCGTGCCCAACGCCTATTGGTTCAACGGCGTGGGCAAAAGCTGCTGGGCCTCCCGCAACAAGACCTGCGTGGCGGTCATCGGCGGCCATGCCTTCTACGGATGACGAAAGCACGCTCAGCGCCCGGCCTAAGGCCGGGCGCTGTTTTTTGCTTCCGCCGCGGAAATGTCCAAATGTAGGTTTGTCAAACATATTGGACGGTGAAGTCAATAGGAGAAAGCCAGTGAAGGGG
>NZ_JALFGV010000014.1:0-24103 GCF_022777125.1 Lawsonibacter sp. | reverse complement strand
CGTCACCGCGCCGGGCGCCGACACGCCGATGAACACGTCGGCCCCCGCCAGCACCTCCGCCAGGCTGCCCGCCCGCTTCTGCAGGTTGGTCACCCGGGCCATTTCCTCCTTGACGGCGTTCATCCCCTTCTCCCGGCCCGCGTAGATGGCTCCGCTGCGGTCGCACAGCGTCACGTCCTTCACGCCCGCCGCCAGCAGCAGCTTGCAGATGGCGATCGCCGCCGCCCCGGCGCCGTTTATCACCACACGGACCGTCTCCTTCCGCTTCCCCACCACCTTCAGGGCGTTGGTCAGGCCCGCCAGCGTAATGACCGCCGTGCCGTGCTGGTCGTCGTGGAAGATCGGGATGTCGCAGCGCTCCTTCAGCTTCCGCTCGATCTCAAAGCACCGCGGCGCCGAGATGTCCTCCAGGTTCACGCCCCCGAAGGACCCGGCCAGCAGGGCCACGGTATTCACGATCTCGTCCACGTCCTTGCTGCGCACGCACAGGGGAATGGCGTCCACTCCGCCGAATGCCTTGAAGAGCACGCACTTGCCCTCCATGACGGGCATCCCCGCTTCCGGACCGATGTCCCCCAGCCCCAGCACCGCCGTTCCGTCCGTAACCACCGCCACGGTGTTCCAGCGGCCGGTCAGCTCATAGCTCTGGTCCACGTCCTTCTGGATCTCCAGGCAGGGCGCGGCCACGCCGGGCGTATAGGCCAGGCTCAGATCCTCCCGCGTGGCCACTGGCACCTTCGGCGTGACCTCCAGCTTTCCCTTCCATTCCCGATGCAGGCGCAGCGCTTCTTTTGCATAATCCATGTCGATTCCTCCCGCTTCTTTTTTGCTTCAGGGATTTGACCGTTCTTCTTCAGCAGTCATCATTATACTTGCACGTTCCATACCAAGTCAATGCCGATCCCCGCCTCCCGCCCCGCTCCGGAACAGCGCGGTCTGTTTTTCGGAAAAACGGGTAAAAAATGCTCCAGCCGCTCTTGACAACTCAATTTTTCTGGTGTATCATATGTCAAAATTTAATAGGGTAAACCGTTGATGTGAAGATAACGTCTGTTGTGCACTCACAGAGAGTCCGGGCAGCTGAGAGCCGGGCAGGACGCAGGCAGGCAAATGGATCACAGAGGGCGCGAGGAACCGCCGGCGAGGCTTAGTATTTCGCGACGTGGAGGCATACGTTTGTTGCCGGGGATATGCTGGTATCCCGCAAAGTGCGCGGCCCATCGGCCGCGAATCAAGGTGGCACCGCGAGCCGTGATACGCTCGTCCTTGACAGATTACTGTCAGGGACGGGCGTTTTTTGCTGCCCCGTCCCGAAGGAGGTCAACGCATGTATTATCCCTCACTCAAGCAGGCCCGCGCCATCGCGGCCTGCGGAGCCTACCGGAAGATCCCCGTCAGCCGGGAGCTCCTCTCCGATTTTACCACTCCCATTCAGGCGCTTCGTATCCTGCGGGCTCGGAGCGGGCACTGCTTCCTGCTGGAATCCGCCGCCGACAGCGGCGGCTGGGGCCGCTACTCCTTTTTAGGTTTTGACCCCACGCTGGAGGTCACCTGCACCGACGGCCTGCTCACGCTGCGGGGGGAGGAGCCCCTGCGCCGGCGCACCGCCCATCCCGGCCAGGCCCTGCGGGAGCTGCTCGCCGCCCACAAAAGCCCGCGCCTGCCCGGCCTGCCGCCCTTTACCGGCGGACTGGTGGGCTACTTCTCGTATGATTACGTAAAATACGCCGAGCCCGCGCTGGTGCTGGACGCCCAGGACCAGGAGGGCTTTCAGGATATGGACCTGATGCTGTTTGAGAAGGTGGTGGTCTTCGACCACTTCCGGCAGAAGCTCATCCTGATCGTCAGCGCCGGCGCGGAGGACCTGGACGTCTCCTACCCCGCCGCCTGCGCCGAGCTGGAGCGGATGGCCCAGCTGCTCCGCGGCGGCGAAGCGCTCCCCCGTCAGCCCGGCCGCCTGACCGGGCCCATCACCCCGCTGTTCGACCAGGCCGCCTACTGCGCCATGGTGGAGCGGGCCAAGCGGTACATCTTTGAGGGCGACATCTTCCAGGTGGTCCTCTCCAACCGGCTGGAGGCGGAATTTGAAGGCTCCCTGCTGGACGCCTACCGGATGCTGCGCACCACCAATCCCTCCCCTTACATGTTCTACTTTACCAGCGACGAGATCGAGCTTGCCGGGGCCTCGCCGGAAACGCTGGTCAAGCTGGAGGACGGGGTGCTGCACACCTTCCCGCTGGCGGGCACCCGGCCCCGGGGCAAAACGCCGGAGGAAGACGCCGCCCTGGAGAAAGAGCTGCTGGCCGACGAAAAGGAGCTGGCCGAGCACAACATGCTGGTGGATCTGGGCCGCAACGACATCGGCAGGATCAGCCGCTTCGGTACGGTGGAGGTGGAGCGCTACCAGTCCATTGAGCGTTTTTCCCATGTGATGCACATCGGCTCCACCGTCCGGGGCGTACTGCGGGAGGACCGGGACGCGGTGGACGCGGTGGACGCCATCCTGCCCGCGGGGACCCTTTCCGGCGCACCCAAGCTGCGGGCCATGGAGATCATCAACGCCCTGGAGAACAACAAGCGGGGCGTCTACGGCGGCGCCATCGGCTATCTGGACTTCACCGGCAACCTGGACACCTGCATCGCCATCCGCCTGGCCTTCCGGAAAAACGGCAAGGTCTTCATCCGCTCCGGGGCGGGCATCGTGGCCGATTCGGAGCCGGAGAAAGAATTTCAGGAGTGCATCAACAAGGCTCAGGCGGTGGTCCGGGCCCTGGAGCTGGCCCAGAAGGAGAGAGACCTATGATCCTGCTCATCGACAATTACGACAGCTTTTCCTATAACCTCTATCAGCTGGTGGGGAGCATCACGCCCGATATCCGGGTGGTCCGCAACGACGCGGTGACGGTCCGGGACCTGCGCGCCCTCGCCCCCAGCCGCCTGATCCTCTCGCCCGGTCCCGGCCGCCCGGCGGACGCCGGCGTGTGCGAGCAGGCGGTCCGGGAGCTGGCGGGCGCGGTGCCCATACTGGGGGTCTGCCTGGGCCACCAGGCCATCTGCGAGGCCTTCGGCGCGCGCGTTTCCTACGCCCGGCAGCTCATGCACGGCAAGCAGTCCCGGGTAATGCTGGATCAGGCCTGTCCCCTCTTCCGCGGCCTGCCGGAGGCCATCACCGCCGGGCGGTACCACTCCCTGGCCGCCGCGGAGGAGTCTCTGCCCGGCTGTCTGAAGGTCACCGCCCGCAGCGAAGACGGGGAAATTATGGCGGTGGCACACCGCAGCTATCCCGTCTACGGCCTGCAATTCCATCCCGAGTCCATTTTGACGCCCCAGGGCGCCGCCATCCTGCACCGTTTTCTGGAGGGAACCCATCATGATTAAAGAAGCCATTCATCAGCTTGCCGCCAAGCACGACCTGTCCTATGACACGGCCGCCGCCGTGATGGACGAGATCATGGGCGGCCAGGCCAGCCCGATCCAGATGTCCGCCTTCCTCACCGCGCTGGCCATGAAGGGGGAGACCATCGATGAGATCACCGCCTGCGCCGCCTCCATGCGCGCCCACTGTGTCCGGCTGCTCCACGACCTGGACGCGCTGGAGATCGTCGGCACCGGCGGCGACGGGGCCAACTCCTTCAATATCTCCACCACCTCGGCCTTTGTGGTGGCCGCCGGCGGCGTTCCGGTCGCCAAGCACGGCAACCGCGCGGCCTCCTCCCAATGCGGCGCCGCCGACGTGCTGGAGGCGCTGGGAGTCAACATCGCCCTGCCCCCGGAACAGAGCGCCCAGCTGCTGGAGGCGCAGCGTTTTTGCTTTCTCTTTGCCCAAAACTACCATATTTCCATGAAATATGTGGCGCCCGTGCGGCGGGAGCTGGGCATCCGAACCGTGTTCAACATCCTGGGGCCCCTTTCCAACCCCGCCGGGGCCCGGCGGGAGCTGATGGGCGTTTACGACGCCGCCCTGGTGGAGCCGCTGGCCCAGGTCATGTCCAACCTGGGGGTGCGGCGGGGCATGGTGGTGTTCGGCCAGGACCGGCTGGACGAGATCTCCATGTCCGCCCCCACCTCCGTGTGCGAGATCCGGGACGGCTGGTTCCAGTCCTATGAGCTCACGCCGGAGCAGTTCGGCTATCCCCGCTGCGGCAAGCAGGCGCTGGCAGGCGGCGCCCCGGCGGAGAACGCCGCCATCACCCGCTCCATTCTGGAGGGGACGGAGCGGGGCGCCAAGCGTCAGGCGGTATGCCTCAATGCGGGGGCCGCGCTGTACATCGGCGGCAGGGCCGGCACCATGGCCGGCGGCGTGAAGCAGGCGGAGGAGCTCATCGACTCCGGCGCGGCCCTTGAAAAGCTGGAGGAGATCGTCCGCCTCTCCCGGGAGGGCTGAGCATGGCCGCCACCATTCTGCAGGCCATTGCCGCCCACGCCCGGGAGCGGGTGGCGGCGGCGGAGGAGGAGACCAGCCTGGACGCGCTCCAGGCCCAGTGCCGGGCCCTGGGGCGGGCCGGCGGCGCCCCTTTCCGCGCGGCCCTGGAGCGGCCGGGCCTGTCCTTCCTCTGCGAGGTGAAAAAGGCCTCCCCCTCCAAAGGGGTCATCGCGCCGGACTTCCCCTATCGGGACATCGCGCGGGACTATCAGGCGGCGGGGGCGGACGCCATCTCCTGCCTTACGGAGCCCAAATGGTTCCTGGGCTCGGATCAGATCTTCCGGGAGATCCGGGGCGCCGTGTCCCTGCCCATGCTCCGCAAGGACTTCACGGTGGATGAATATCAGCTTTATCAGGCCAGGCTCATGGGGGCGGACTGCGTGCTGCTGATCTGCGCCCTGCTGGACACGGACGAGCTGGCCCGGTATCTGGGGATCTGTGAGGAGCTGGGGCTGGACGCCCTGGCGGAGGCCCACGACGCAGGGGAGATCGCCAGCGCCGTCTCCGCCGGGGCGAAGATCATCGGGGTGAACAACCGGAATCTGAAGGACTTTTCGGTGGACTTCTCCAACGCCGCCCGGCTGCGGGATCAGATCCCGCCGGGGGTGCTCTACGTGGCGGAAAGCGGCGTGCGCGCCCCGGAGGACGTATCCGCCCTGAAACGGATCGGCGCGGACGCGGTGCTCGTGGGCGAGGCGCTCATGCGCGCCCCGGACAGGGGGGCCATGCTCTCCGCCCTGCGGGAGGCGGCCCGATGACCCGCATCAAGATCTGCGGCCTCACCCGGCCGGAGGACGTGCGATATGTGAACACGGCGAAGCCGGACTGGTGCGGATTCATCCTCAATTTCCCCAGCAGCCGCCGAAACGTGACCCCGGAGCAGGCGCGCGCCCTGCGGGCGGGCCTGGACCCGGACATCCGGCCGGTGGGGGTGTTCGTGGACCGGCCGGTGGAGGAGGTCGCCGCCCTGCTGAACAGCGGCGTCATCTCCGTCGCTCAGCTCCATGGCCGTGAGGATAACGCCTACATTTCCGTCCTGCGAACGCTGGCTCCGGGCTGTGTGGTCTGGAGGGCGTTCCAGCTCCGCTCCCAGGCCGACCTGGCGGCGGCCGACGCCTCAGGCGCGGATCTGGTGCTGCTGGATAACGGCCGGGGCACCGGCCAGACCTTCGACTGGTCCCTGGCGGGGAGCGTGCATCGCCCCTTCCTGCTGGCGGGAGGGCTGACGCCGGAGAGCATCCCCCGGGCCGTCGCCGCCCTGCGCCCCTATGGGCTGGATCTGTCCAGCGGGGTGGAGACGGACGGGGTCAAGGACCCTGCCAAAATACAGGCGGCGGTGACCGCCGCCAGAGAGGAATGAGAGCATGTCCAAGGGACGATTCGGCATCCACGGCGGGCAGTATCTGCCCGAGACGCTGATGAACGCGGTGATTGAGCTGGAGGATGCCTACAACCGCTGCAAAGACGACCCGGAGTTCAACGCGGAGCTGTCCGAGCTGCTCAACGAATACGCCGGGCGGCCCTCCCGGCTGTACTTTGCCCGCCGCATGACACAGGACCTGGGCGGCGCGAAGATCTATCTCAAGCGGGAGGACCTGAACCACACCGGGGCCCACAAGATCAACAATGTGCTGGGCCAGGCGCTGCTGGCCAAAAAAATGGGCAAAACGCGCCTCATTGCCGAGACGGGGGCGGGCCAGCACGGGGTGGCCACCGCCACGGCGGCGGCGCTGCTGGGCATGGAGTGCGAGGTGTTCATGGGCCAGGAGGACACCCGGCGCCAGGCCCTGAACGTCTACAAAATGCGCCTTTTGGGGGCGCAGGTCCATCCGGTGGCCACCGGCACCGCCACCCTGAAGGACGCAGTCAGCCAGACCATGCGGGAGTGGACCGCCCGCATCCGCGATACCCACTACTGCCTGGGCTCCTGTATGGGGCCCCATCCGTTCCCTACCATCGTGCGGGACTTTCAGGCGGTGATCTCCCGGGAGATCCGGCAGCAGCTTCTGGAGCGGGAAGGACGGCTCCCCGACGCGGTGCTGGCCTGTGTGGGCGGGGGCTCCAACGCCATCGGGGCGTTCTATCACTTCATCCAGGACCCCTCCGTCCGGCTCATCGGCTGTGAGGCGGCGGGCCGGGGGGTGGATACCCCCGACACGGCGGCCACCATCGCCACCGGCCGCCTGGGCATCTTTCACGGTATGAAGAGCTACTTCTGCCAGGACGAGTACGGCCAGATCGCCCCGGTGTACTCCATCTCCGCGGGGCTGGATTACCCCGGCATCGGCCCGGAGCACGCCTGGCTCCATGACACCGGCCGCGCGGAATACGTAAGCGTGACCGACAGCGAGGCGGTGGACGCCTTTGCGTACATGAGCCGCATGGAGGGCATCATTCCCGCCATCGAGTCGGCCCATGCGGTGGCCTGCGCCCGGAAGCTGGCCCCCTCCATGGGGCGGGAACAGATCATCGTCATCAACATCTCCGGGCGGGGCGACAAGGACTGCTCCGCCATCGCCCGGTATCGTGGGGAGGAGATCCGCGAATGAGCCGAATCAAAGAAGCGTTTGCCGGCGGGAAGGCCTTCATCCCCTTCCTCACCTGCGGGGACCCGGATCTGGAGACCACCGAGGCCATTGTGCACGCCATGGCCCAGGCGGGGGCCGACCTCATCGAGCTGGGCATCCCCTTTTCCGACCCCACCGCCGAGGGCCCGGTCATCCAGGCCGCCAATGCCCGGGCCCTGTCCGGCGGCGTGACCGCCGATTCGATCTTTGCGCTGGTGCGCCGCCTGCGCAGGACGCTTACCCTTCCCCTGGTGTTCATGACCTACGCCAACGTGGTCTTCTCCTACGGTACGGAGCGTTTCCTCTCCGCCGCCGCAGCCGCCGGGGTCGACGGGCTGATCCTCCCCGACGTGCCCTTTGAGGAAAAAGAGGAATTTGCCCCGCTGTGCCGCAAGTACGGACTGGACCTCATTTCCCTGATCGCCCCCACCTCGGCCGGCCGCATCACCCAGATCGCCCGGGCGGCGGAGGGCTTCGTCTACTGCGTGTCCTCCCTGGGCGTCACCGGCATGCGCCGCCAGATCACCACAGACGTGGGCGCCATGGTGGAGCTGGTCCGGCGGGCCAACCCGGGTATCCCCTGCGCCGTGGGCTTCGGGATCTCCACGCCCGAGCAAGCGGCCGCCATGGCCGCTGTATCCGACGGGGCCATCGTTGGCTCCGCCATCGTAACGCTGGCCGGGCGGTACGGGCGCGACGCCGTACCCGCGGTCCGGGACTATGTCCAGGCGATGAAGGCGGCGGTGAGCGCCCCGCAGCGTCCGGCAGAGGCAGACCCCCCCTAAATTTTACGTTTGTTTTTCCATTTGCCCGTTGGCGTCAGCTCTCTTGTTGCAATCTTTTCGCCCATTACAACCTTTTTTCTTGTCTGCCGCTGTCCTTGACCGAAACTGCAAACAGAGCTTACCGCCCCTCCGTTGCAGGAGACGGCCTCCCGCTTTTACAATGAAACGGCCGGCGCGCGTATGGACGCCGCGGCAAAGCCATTGTTTAATTGGGAGGAAACCAGGAGTGAAACAGACGATTCACAGGCTGTCCGGGCTGGTTCTGGCCGCCGCGCTGACGGCCCAGCTGGCGGCGCCGGCCCGGGCCGCGGAGCCCTTCGGCGGGCAGATCGCCGTACCGGAGCAGCTTTACTCCGGCGAAAGCGCCATGCTGACTCTGAACACCGGGGACGACTTTACCGGAACCAAACGCGTCACGCTGACGGCGGACAACGCCCCGGACTGCGTGGACGAGGGCCTTGTCCTCCACTGGGACGGGGTCTGCAACACGAAAAGCGGCCACGATGCCGCGGCCACGGTTTGGGAGGACTTGAGCGGAAACGGGGCCGATCTGGCCCTGTCCGAGCTCTCCGGGGACAACTACTGGACCGGGGAGGGCTTTCACCTCAAGAACACCGCTTACAGCACCCCTCAGTGTTTGCAGGACACCATCAACGGCAGCGCCTTCACCCTGGAGATGGTGGTGGACGACTACATTCTTTACGGCAACAGCTTCGGTACGCTGCTCAGCTCCGAAAACGACTCGTTCAGCGTCTTCCACCGGGCCAGCAACGGCGTCTGGGAATTCAAGAACGGCAACAACCAGAACCGGCCCAAGCTCAACGACGCCGCCGCGCTGCTCCAGGGCTCCACGGTCTCCATCGTCTTTACCGCCGGGGCGGAGAGCACCGTCTATGTCAACGGCGAAGCCGCCGCCAGCTGGACCCCCGCCGGCGTCATCGGCGCCTCCGGCTGGATGCGCCTGGGCCACGACGACGACACCCGGAAGTTCGAGGCGGTCTTTCGTTCCGTCCGCCTGTATGACCGCGCCTTGAGCCAGGAAGAGGTCCAGGCCAACTACGCCTGCGACGCCCTGGAGCGCAGCGGCAGCCTGGACGCCAGCTTTCAGGAGCAAGCGAGCGGCACCGCCCTGGACCTCTCCTTTGAAAACGGCTCCGCCCAGGTGCCCTTTTCGTTGACCGGGCAGGGGAGCTGCACCATTACCGCTGCCTGGGACGGCGGCAGCTGCTCCGCCGCGCTTACCCTGCGCAGCCGCGAGGCGGAGGCCGCCGCCGACGCCGAGGCCGCCCGGACGGCGGCCGACCTGCTGCGCTACAACCTGCTGGCGGCGGACGAGGGCCAGGATCAGCAGGCCGCCGCGGCCGCCGCGGAGCTGTTGGCCGGGAGTGATTTCCTCGCGCGCGGCGGCCACGTAAACGCCGCCTGGGACGGCGAAAGCGGCCGCTATGATCTGACGCTCACTCTGAACGCCGCGCTGCAGACGCTTTCCATCACCCCCAACCGCGTCGTTTACACCCAGACGTTTGACGGCGTGGCCGAGGGTCAGCTGCCCCAGGGCTGGTCCCTGACGGCCGCCGGAAGTGTGGACGCCTCGGTCACCGGCGGCGTGCTTCGCCTGGGCGCAAACGGAGACGACAGCGGCACTTCCCGCCTGCTCACCCCCGTGATCGCCGGTTCCGGTGAAAACGTGGACTTTATCTTTGAAGCGGACCTGCGCTTTGCCAGCGCCAGCCAGGCCGGGCGCTGGGCCGGTCTGATGTTCGGGTATCAAAACGCAGGCTCCTGGTGGCAGACCATCTCCCGCATCAGCGCCTCCAGCGGCGGTGTGGAGCTGGCCCAGTGGAGCAGCGGCTGGAACGTGGTATCCACGGGCAGCTTTACGCAGGACTTTGACCCCGATACGGTCTACACCTTCCGCACCGAGTGCGCCAGGGGCGTGGTGCGCCAGTACATCAACGACGTTCTAATCCTGACCACCCCCTTCAGCGGTCTCTCCGCCGGCCGCTTTGGCTTCTCCGACCGCGGCGTCGAGCTGTACATCGACAACGTGTCCCTTCAGGTCACCCCGGGCACCCAGGGCCGGGCCAACTATCAGGCTGATCTCTACGCTCCCGACACCGCCATCACTTCCCCCGCGGCGGTGGTGTATGACGCCGGAAACGACGCGCTGGCAGTCGCCGCGGCGGAAAAGCGCCCTTCCAGCATCATTGTCTATCCGGACAGCGCGCTGAGGGTCTATGACCGCAGCGGGGCGCTTCTCTCCGATTCGCTGGACGCCTACCTGGAGCAGACGGGGGACACCACCCTGCCGGTCCTCTTCCTCTCCGACGCGCCGGCGGCACAGGCGGTCAAGGACTGGATCACGGCGCAGAATCTCATGGATGTCTCCGTTCTGGCCGACTGCGCCAACGCCGCCCTGGTGGAGGAGATCGCCGCAGCCTGTACCGGCGTGCGGGGCGCGATCCGCTATACCTTCCAGGATCTGGACGCTGATGGAGACGGAAGCCTCACCGGCAAGGAGTTGTGGCGCGCCGCCAGCCTCACCAACGCAAGTCATGCCAAAATTGCTCTGCTGGACGCGCAAAGCGCCTCTCTGGAGCATATCCGTTTCCTCCAGCGGCGGCTGATCACGGTCTGGGCCGAGACGCCCGCCGATCCCAGGGCCGTCTATTCCATGGTCACGGCCGGCCCCAACGGCATCGTTACCACTGCCCCCGGGGCAGTCATCGCGGCCATGGAATCCCTGGACGAGGGCATCATCATGGCCCGCCCCACCTATATCACCGGCCACCGCGGCCAGCCCGGCGATACGACGGAAAACACGCTGAGCAGCGCCAAACACGCCTATGTATCCGGGGCCAACGCCATCGAAAACGACGTCTATCTTACCACCGACGGCGTGCTGGTCATCGACCACGACGGCACCACCGGGCGGCTGTACAACCAGAACCTGACGGTGGAGCGCTGCACCTGGGCGGAACTTCAGGCGCTCTCGTTCAAAAACCCCGTCAATCTGGAGGACGGCGAGGGCATGGCTACCCTGGAGCAGTTCTTCACGGAATTCAAGGGCAAGGACGTGGTCCACTTCATCGAGATCAAATCCAGCCAGACTGCCATCGTAGCCGCCGTCAAGGCCCTGGCCGAACAGCTGGACGTGGTGGAGCAGTGCGTGGTCATCACATTCAACGCCAACATCCGGGACGAGATGGCCAGGACCTGGCCCGAAATGTCCTGCGGCTACCTTACCGGGTTCAGCGATCAGGGCAGCGCAAACGCCAACATTCAAAGCGTGGCTCTGAGCGTCTGGAAGGACAACAATACCTTTAATCCCAGCTATGGCGGCGGCAGCGCCGCGTTTGTCCAGGCCATGCGGGACGCCGAATACCGCGGCATCACCTTCTGGCCCTGGACCGTGCGGGACCAGGGGCTTATGGATACCTACATGAAGCAGGGCATCAATGGCGACACCACGGATTACAGCATGTGGGCCAGCAAGTATGCGGTCTGCGTCACTCAGTCCGACCTATCCGCCAAAGCGGGCTCCCGCGTGGCGCTCTCGCCGGTGGTAACCACCCAGGACGGCACAGTGCTCGCCGCCCCCGTGGTGGAGCTGAAGGTCCTCTCCGGCACGGCGCCCGTCCAAAATGAGGACGGCACCTACACGCTGGCCGCCGGTGAAACGCTGGCCCTGCTGCGCTACACCTGCCCCTTCAACAGCGGCGGCAGCTACGATGTTTACTCCAACGCCTTTACCCTGACCGGCACCACGCAGGACGGCGGCCACGACGGCGGAGACGGGGCCGCTTCCAGCGGCAGCGCGGAGCTCAGCCGTTATCCCGTCAGCATCCCCTCCAACGTAACGGGCGGTCTCGTGACCGTCCGTCCCAAACGCGCCGCCATGGGGGACAAGGTCACGCTCACCGTCACCCCCGGCGAGGGCTATGCGCTGGATCAGCTTTCCGCCGCCGCTCAAAACGGCCGGGCGCTCTCTCTGACCGACGCCGGCGGTGGCCGGTATACCTTTACCATGCCCGCCGGCGCGGTAACGGTGTCCGTGTCCTTCGTTCCGACCGGCGAAACCCCTGCGCCCGTCCCCGCGCCTTCCTTTGCCGACGTTCCCTCCGGAGCTTGGTATGGGCAGGCCGTGTCCGGTGTCTGGGCGCGGGGCCTGATGCAGGGGACCAGCGGCGGCGCCTTCTCCCCCAGCCTTCCCATGACCCGCGCCATGCTCTGGACCGTACTGGCCAGGCTGGACGGGCAGAGCTTCTCCGGCGGTGAGCCCTGGTATGCCGCCGCCCGGCTGTGGGCCATGGAAAATGCGGTCAGCGACGGCACCAATCCCGACGGGCCTATTACCCGAGAACAGCTGGCTGCCATGCTCTTCCGCTATGCCGGAAGCCACGGGCAGAACACCGCCGCCCGCGCCGGTCTGGAGACCTTTGCCGACGGCGGGGCAGTCTCCACCTTTGCGGAAGCATCCGTAATGTGGGCTGTCTCCAGCGGCATCCTGACCGGAAAGCCCGGCAACACACTGGACCCCCAAGGTACGGCCACGCGCGCGGAGGTAGCCGTTCTCCTGATGCGTTTCCTGGCTCCGCAGGCCTGACCCGCTGCAAAAAGGCACGCCGCAGAGGTCCCCCTCTGCGGCGTGCCTTTCTTGCCGCGTCTTGCCGTTTCCGGTCCGTTACGCGCCTGGCGGCATAACCAGCGCCTGACCCGCGATCAGGCGCTTGCCTGCCTGGTTCTCGCAGGTGGTCTCCAGGACCACCCGGTTGCGCGCCGGGTCCAGCTCCCTTACGGTCACGGTAGCCGTAACGGTATCCCCCATGCGCACAGGGGCCAGGAATTTCAGCTCCTGCCCCATGTAAATAGTGCCCGGGCCGGGGAGCTGCATCCCGATGACGGCGGAAATCAGCCCCGCCGAGAGCATCCCGTGGGCGATGCGTCCGCCGAAACGGGTCTCTTCCGCGTACGGCTCGTTGACATGGGCCGGATTCAGGTCGCCGGTGATCCCGGCAAAGAGATAGACGTCGGCCTCACTGATGGTCTTGGAGGTGCTGGCGCTCTGGCCCAGCTTCAGTTCCTGCATGGTCAATCCCTGCATGGGATCGCTCCTTCCGTTCAGCAGTAGGTCTTTACCACGGCCTGACCGGTGAGCACCTCTGCGCCGTCGCCCCGCCGGATGGCGGTCTCCAGCAGCAGACGGCGGTGCTCCAGCTTCTCCAGAACCGTGATGCGGACCGTAACGGTATCCCCGATGTACACCGGGGCCCGGAATGTAAATTGGTGGGAGACGTAGGTGGTGCCGAATCCGGGCAGCTTCTGCCCGATGGTCACCGATACATAGGCCAGCAGATGCACGCCGTGACAGATGCGCGTTTGAAACACGGTGCGCGCCGCGGCCTCGTCACTGACGTGAAAGGAGTCCGTGTCTCCGATGAGGGCGGAGAAGGCCCGCACCCGGGCGTCGTCCATAGTAACCGTCAGTTCCGCCTGTTCTCCCGCCCGGATCTCCGCCCAGGGGCGGAAAAAAGGCTCGCTCATTTCACCGGCCCCCATTGTACGCCGGTGGCCGCCCAGGTATAGCCCGTACCGGCGGAGACCAGCACCGCCCGGTCCCCCGCCTTCAGCTTGCCGCAGCGCGCCCCCTCCAGCAGGGAGATAAAGCAGTCGGCGGACTGGCAGTGGCCGTACTCCTCCAGCACGAAGGTGTTCTCCTCGGCAAGCCCAAACTGGTCCAGCAGGTGGAGCAGGATGGATTTTTTCATAAAGATGGGCGCCAGATAGTCGATGTGCGCCCGACCGAAGCCGCTCCGGTCGGCCGCCTTGGCAATGACGCTTACAAAATTCCCCAGGGTGATGGGGTCCAGCCGCTCCTTCATATTAGCCACGTCCAGCACCCGCAGAAAGTGATCCTCCCAGGGCATGTTTCGGAAGCCCTCGAAGTTGCGGCACCCGATGCCGGGCACCGATACGTCGGCGGCAAACTGGCCGTCGGCGATCATGGCGCTTTCCAGGATGACGTTCTCGTCAAGGTCACGCTCCAGCAGCGCCGCCGCCGCACCGTCCCCGAAGTTGAACATGAAGCGGCTGTCCGAATCCCGGTAATTGATCAGATCCCCCTCCTTTGAGGATGAGACCAGCAGCACATGCTTCAATTCCGGGTCCTGGAGCATCATGCTCTTGAGTACCTTCAGGGACCAAACGCCCGCGGAGCAGAGGTTATGGATCTCAAAGACGGCGGCGTTGACCGCGCCGATCTCGTACTGTACCCTGGCCGCGCAGTTGAACAGATAGTAATCTTTATACTCGCTGCCGCAGTAGACCACCAGGTCCAGATCCCTGGGGTTGAAGTCCCCCAGGCAGCGGCGGGCGGCCTCTGCTCCCATGGAGGAGACCGTCTCCTCCGGCCCGGCCTTGTGGACCTGCCGGATGCCGAATTTTTCCCGGATCACCGGCTCGGGGATCCCGGAGGCCGCGCCGATCCAGGCGCTGTCCCGGATGCCCTGGGGTACATAGCAGCCGATGCTGCGGATGCCCACGTTGATCTGTTTCTCCGCCATGTCAGTCCTCCGCTTTGCCGTACAGGTCGGTGACCTGCTTGACCACGATTTTGCCCACGTTGTTCTTGGGCACATCGTCCACGAAGGTGATATATTTCGGGATCTTGTAGCGGGCCAGCTTGCCGTCGAGGGCGGAGAGGATCTCCCCGCGCGTCAGGATCATGCCCGGTTTGAGCGAGACCACTGCCTTGCCCACCTCGCCCCACTTCTCGTCCGGGACGCCGAAGACGCAGCACTCCCGCACCGCCTCGATATCATAAAGGGCGCTCTCGATCTCCGGCGGGAAGACGTTCTCTCCGCCGGAAATAAACATATTCTTCTTCCGGCCCACGATATAATAGAAGCCGTCCTTGTCCACCGTAGCCATATCCCCGGTATGGACCCATCCGTCCACCAGGGTGGCGGCGGTCTCCTGGGGGTTTTCCCAGTAGCCGGAGAAGAGCTGCGGGCCGCTCCAAAGCAGCTCGCCCGGGGTGTCGGGGGTGGTGATCTCCCGGCCGTCGTCGTCGATGAGTTTCACCAGAGACAGGTACATGGGTTTGCCCACCGAGGCAAACTTTTCCTCCACCACGTTCTGGGGCACGAACTGGGCCGGGGTGGACAGGTTGTTGGGGCCCGCCTCGGTCATGCCATATGATTGAAATTTATCTCTACACGTCTGTGGCACCGGTTCCGTTTGCCACATTCGCAAACCGTGAATGGGGTTCCATCGGAAACAATTACGCAAGAGGCCTTTTGGCGCTGGCAATTCAGGGCTTTTTCATCATGGTCTGCGTAGGTATCTATGCCGTGCTGGTCAATAGCATGACGGTATCGAAGTACACGAAGGAAACCGGATAGAGATTTTCTTTAAGTATCAGGACGAATGTGCCAGAGCGCTCCGGTATATTCAAAAATTGTCGGAAACTGTTGAGTTGCCGACTGCAATTTAAGGAGGGATGAAGCAATGGCAAGAAAAAGCAGAAAAACAGTCACGACCGTTGCGGAAGTCCCGCAGCATGTCGCAACTGTCTTTAATACAGCAATCTACGCCAGACTTTCCATTGAAAACAGCGGAAAGCTGGATAATGGAGACTCTATTGAGAACCAGATCAGTTATTGCAAGTCGTATCTGGAAGAACGGCCTTTTTTGAAGCTCTATGAAGTCTTTACCGATAACGGGGAGAAAGGCACCAATTTTGACCGGCCAGAGTTCTCACGAATGATGGATTTGGTACGGGCGGGCAAGATCAACTGCATCTTGGTGAAAGACCTTTCCCGCTTTGGCCGTGATTACATTGAAGCTGGTGAGTATCTGGAAAAGATTTTCCCCTTCCTTGGAGTTCGCTTCATCTCCATCACGGACAACTTTGACAGCTTCAATACGGATGGCTCCGAGGAAAGCCTGCTGATCCCGTTGAAAAATATGATCAACGACATTTACGCCAAGGACATCTCCCGAAAGATTATTACGTCCTTCCGGGCAAGGCAGGAAAAGGGTGAGTTCCTTCCCGGCTTTGTTCCTTATGGCTACGTGAAGTCAAAGACGGTTCAGTATGGGCTGGATATTGATGAAGAGGTCGCAGAGCATGTCCGTAATATATTCCGTTGGAAGGCCGAGGGTGTTTCGCACGGAGAAATCTGCCGGAGACTAAACACTGTTGGTGCAACCACACCATCTATGCGCAAGGTGCAGTTGGGTATTTGGCACGCAGAAAAATATAAGACAACAGAATGGTTTCCACGTTCCATTGTTGACATGCTGAAAAATCCATATTATGTAGGAGATTTAGTTTATGGACGTATTCCAAAATCCTTGTATGAAGGCGTAAAGATGCACCGTGCGCCGAGAGAAGAATGGCGTGTCATTTCTAATCATCATGAACCGATTGTGGATCGAGAGTTGTTTGAACGTGTTCAGGCAATATTTGCTGAAACCTCCGCTATTTATAAGGCAAAGAAAGATAAAACGGAAGAAGCTCGTGCCTCCGTCATCAACCTTTTTGACAAGAAGATATCCTGTGGTGATTGCGGGAAAAGAATGCGGTTTATCAAACGGAGTATGAGGGCTGATAATCGAAGCGATTATTTTGCCTGTGCTGGATACATTGATACAAGAAAACGCACTTGCACTCGGCACGGGATGCTTTATGCTGATGTGAAAGAAGCTGTCTTCGCTACGATCCAACAGCAGGTCAACGTGGCTGCTAATATGGAGCTGCTGCTTAGTCAGCTCAAAGGAAGTGCCGGAGAACGGAATATCCGTGACCGGTATCAGAACGAGATAAACAATCTTGCACGGCAGCTTGGAAAAGTTACCACTAAGCGAGAAGGTTTGTATGAGAGTTATGTGGAGGGCGTACTGGACAATCAGGAATACCTGTTTGCAAAAGCACAGTATGATGAACAGTATGCTGCTCTGAGTATCCGGTTAGATGAAGCCCGCCAGAAGAAAGAACGCTTTGACCGAGCATTTTCTGTGAATAACGAATGGTTGAGTGCTATCCGTGGCATAAAGGACGCTACAGAATTGGATGCAGAGATTGTGGATCGTCTGATTGCTGCGGTCTATGTCTTTGAAGGAAAACGTATAGAGGTAAAGCTGAATTATAAAGAAGATCACCAGCTCTTGTTTGAGTTGCTTGATGAAATGATGGGAAAGGAGGCGCTGTCTAATGGTTGATTACCGACTCGGAAAGTATATCCGTCTGTCTCAGGCGGATATGGACTTGTCCAGAAAAGAGGGCAAAACGGAAAGTGATAGTATTGCTCACCAGCGTGACCTGATTAACCGGTTCATAGACAGCCATCCTGAATTTGCCGGATGCCCTCAATCGGAGTTTTTTGATGATGGGTATAGTGGCACCAATTTTGACAGGCCTTCCTTTGAGAAGCTGCTGGAGAAAATCAAAACCGGCGAGATCAACTGTGTAATAGTCAAAGATTTCTCACGCTTTGGTCGGAACTACATTGAGCTGGGCGATTATCTGGAGCGGATTTTCCCGTTCTTGGGTGTCCGGTTCATCTCAGTCAATGACCAGTACGACAGCAATGACTACAAAGGAACCACGGGCGGCTTAGATGTGGTCATGAAGAATATCGTGTATGACTACTATAGCAAAGACCTGTCCGTGAAGGTGAAAACGGCCAAGCGTTCCAAAATGAAGCGTGGGGAGTACCTTGGTGGTCATGTTCCCTACGGATTGCGCAGGCATGAGACGATTAAAAACAAGTTGGCGATTGATCCGGAAGCTGCTGTTGTAGTAAAACAGATATTTGATTATGCGCTTACAGGAATGAACGCAGCAGCAATAGCTAAACGCTTGAACGAAGATAAGATTTTGACTCCCGGACAATATTATTTGCAGCATCATCCGCAAAGTAAGAAGTTCAAAAACTCTTCTTCTCAGTTATACTGGACATCTTACAATGTTCTAAATGTTTTGCGACAGGAAATGTACTACGGTGCGGTAGTAGGTCATAAGAGAACAGCTCTGACTGTTGGTGGCAAACATACTGCTGCTGTACCAAAGGAAGAACAGATAATTGTGGAGGGAATGCACGAGGCAATTATCAGTAAGGAAGTATTTCTCGAAGCACAAAAGGTGATTCGTAAAGTTAAGCCTCGCAACACGGGTGATGATTCTCCCCATCTGTTCCGTGGAATAGTTCGCTGCGGTTCTTGTGGACGGGTGCTGATGTATTACAGGAAAGCTAAACGTCCATATTTTGTTTGTGCCTATACAAAACAGACCAATACGGCTACTTGCTATAGTGGAAAAATCTATGAGGACATCATCTCAGAGACCGTTTGGCAAGCGTTGCAACAATTCTTTACAATGAGCGAAAAGCTGGAAAAACGTCTCCAGAAGCGTCAGTCTTCACTTGGAAATGAGCAGGAGGCCTGCGCTTTACAAATTGCCGATCTTCAACGCAAGCTGGACAAGGCTAATACGGATAAGTTTGCAAATATTGATCGGTACATGGCAGGCAGCATGGATAAAGCGACATACTTGAAAAAGCGTGAAGAGCTTACATCACAGATAGAGCAGTTGGAAAAGCAGATTGCAGCATTAGAGAACAAAGCAGAAGAACTGAGAGCAACGGACAGCAGTGAAGTATCTGCCGTACTCAAACCGGTTCACCAGTATGAGAAGGCACAGTCCCTTACTCGTGAGATGATACTTGCTTTCATCAAAGCAGTGTATGTTACTGACAATGAGCATATTGAAATCGAGTGGAATTTCTCAGATATGTTCAAGCAAATTCTCGGTAATTCATAAGAACTTTTCAGGTACGGGTTTTTCGGGCAAATGGCACTGGATCGAACAAAAATTGTCCCAAATAAACGAAATAGTATGATATACTACTTTCGATGGGGAGGGTTCATCGTCCAGTGTCGTTGCCCGAAAAATCTTTCAAAATTTTTTAGTCTTCTCTTGACATTGGCAGATGAGTTCCACCCGGTTCCGGGACAGGAAGGCCACCCGGTCCCCCTTGGCAACGCCGCAGGCCTCTTTTAAATAGTGGGCCAGCCGGTTGGCCCGCCGTTCCAGATCGTCATAGGTATAGACCGCCCCGGTATCCAGATCCTCCACCGCCGCCCGTCCGGGATTCAGCCGTGCGCGGGAAGCGGCATAGTTTCCGATCCATGCATTGGACATATCACATCGCTCCTTATGTTCGGTTCAGGGCCTCTATCGTCCGCACCATCCGGCGGGCCATGCCCTGCATGATCCACACGCCTTCGCTGTCCCCGTCGGCGTCTACCGCGCCGCCCTTTCCGGCAACGCCTACGTTCCAGTAAGTGTTTCCGGGAATGACGCAGTCGTTGCAGGCCGCCCAGAGCAGCAGCTGCGCGAAGGCAAAGTTCTGGCCCGCCCGCCGGGCCACGGTGACGGGCGCGACCACCTTGCCGGAGAACAGACTCCCCTGCCAGGTATAGCCCTCGTCCGCTTTCTTCATCTCGTTGCACGCCCAGCGGCCGGAGAAACCCGCCCGGTCCAACAGGGCCTTGAGTTCACAGGGAATGGAAGCATGATAGGTGGGCGCGCCCAGGAGAATGCCGTCTGCCCGGGCCATCTGCGCCAGGATGGGCTGGAAATCGTCCTCAATGACGCAGCGGCGGGCCTGGACACAGCCGTAACAGCCCTTGCAGCCATGAATGGTCTTGTCGCCCAGCCAGACCAGTTCGGTCTCCGCGCCCAGCGTTTGGGCCTCCTTCAGGGCAAGCTCCAGATAGCGGCGGGTGTTCCCCGACTCCCGGGGGCTTCCGCAAATGGCCAGCAGTCTCATATCGGTTCCTCCAATCGGTTTTGGGACGTCCCTGCCGGAACCGGCGCCCACACCGGTCCGTCAGCGGACCTCCGGTGATTCGCAGCGTCCGCTCCGTGGCGCCGTCCGCCACCAGGAGGGGCCGTGGGCGGCGCCTCCTGAATGGTCTGTGTGGTGCGGCCGGCCCCACGGAGCGGACACGATACGCGGGGGGAGGGCCGGGCGGCATTGCCGCCCGGCGGAACGGGAAGGCTGTTTTCTTCTTGGGAAGGATCCGAGAAGTCCCGGCCCGTCCTTTGGGCGCAACACTACGGGCGCACGGACGGCCTCGTCCTCCCCCAGGTTATCACAGCTTCAGCACTGCGTCCAGCTGGGGAGAGAGTTCCTTTTTGGGGACGATGATGGAAACCACCACCGTAACGGCCACCGCCAGGGCGGAGGTGATAAAGTAGCCGGGCAGGGCGCTGGGGAATTTGAATCCAAAGAAGGGGATGATGTTGAAGACCAGGGAGACGGCTACGCCGCACATGACGCCCTTCTCGTTGCAGCGCTCCCACAGCAGGCCCAGCACAAAGACCGGGAAGGTCCCGGAGACCAGGGTGCCCCAGCCGAAGGTGCCCAGCAGGGCCACCATCTCGGTCGAGTAGATGGACACCACGATGGACACGGCCCCCAGCACAAACATGAAGACGCGTGAGACATTGATCTGCTTTTCCGGGGCGATCTTAATGCCCAGCGCAGAGGTCAGGTCCTTGGAGATCAGCGTGGAGGAGGAGGTCAGGAACATACTGGCCGAAGACAGCGCGGCGGCCAGTATGGCGGCGTACACCAGCACCTGCGCCCAGATGCCCAGATAATCGGAGAATGCATAGATGGCCTGATCCCCGGAAACCAGCGGGTCGATGGTCCCGGTCGCTACCAGGTACAGCGCGCCGTAGGCCGCCACTACCGCCAGGAAGCCCACGATGGTGTGGGTCACGGCGGTGACCAGCCCGGCCTTAGGCAGATCCCGGGGATTCTTCACCGCGTACATACGGGTGAGCACCTGCGGCTGCCCTACGCAGCCCAGGATGGGGATGAGCATCCAGGTCAGGGAAATTCCGCCGGGCATGGTCCCCCAGGCGTCCAGCAGGGTGGCGCCCAGCGTCTTGGTGACCCCGTTGCTCCCGGTGACCTCCGGGACGGCGGACACGGCCTCCAGCACATTTCCAAAGCCGCCGGTGACCACAAAAAAGGCAATGATGAGCACCAGCCCCGCCAGCACCATGACGAAGCCCTGGAACGCCTGGCTCAGCAGGCCGCCCACTTCGCCCGACAAAGCGGTGTAGACGGTCAGCAGGCCAAAGATCAAAAACCCGGCCACGATGGGCGGGATATCCACCAGCTGGGCGATGAGGGCGCTGCCCGCGGAGATCTGGGCGGCCAGATAGCCCACGCAGCCCAGGCAGATAATAATGGACATGAGGGCTTTGATAAAACGGTTATGGTTGAAGCGCACGTCACAGATATCGCCCAGACTGGAGATGGGGGCGATCTCGGCCATGGCCCGCACCTTCTTGCCCAGGATGATGTAGCTCATGGCAAAGGCCGCGCCGGAGAGCATCCAGAACGTCATGGCGTTTCCTGAGGTGTAGATGATACCGGGAACGCCCACCAGGGCGAACGCGGAGGCAATGCCCGCCATGGAGGAAAGGCCCACGGCAACCGGGCCGAACATGGCGGTACCGCCAAAATAGGCTTGGGCGGTATTGGCTTTTTTCTTGGCCCAGACGCCGATGCCGAAGGAGACCGCGATCATCAGCGCGGAAAAGGCTGCGATTAAAACGACCGTACTGTGCGGCATATCATTTGACCCCCTTCATTCCCTTGACTTTGTCGCAGAACGCATCCCAGTCCTTCTGGGAGAGCCACTCATCCTGGAGCAGGTAGAGCCCCAAATTCAGGGTGAGCTGTCCGCCGATCCAATACAGGAAGATGGTGGGCGCAAAGGAGGGATGGAAGCCCAGCACCGTAAAGGCGGGCATCCCTCCGGCAAACCGATCGCCGAAGTAGCCCGACAGGATGAAGCTGACCAGCCACAGCGCCGCCCAGATCAGCAGGGGATAGAGCAAAAACTGTTTGGAGACCTTTCCCTGCTTTGCCACGCCCAAGATCATATGCAGGAACATGAGCGCCACGCCCAGGCACATGCCGAGAACAAAGTGTCCTGTGGTTCCCGTGATGATGCAGGCGATCCAGAGGATTGCGATCAGTACGATCAGCAGGGTCTTATGCTTGGAAATGTCCATGCAGATACCTCCTATT
Organism: Lawsonibacter sp.; assembly: GCF_022777125.1. Taxonomy (NCBI): domain Bacteria; kingdom Bacillati; phylum Bacillota; class Clostridia; order Eubacteriales; family Oscillospiraceae; genus Lawsonibacter; species Lawsonibacter sp. The sequence continues at coordinate 2,208 of NZ_JALFGV010000014.1, read as the reverse complement.
CTCTTGTCCTCTTTTTGCTGCGGCCGCCCGCCGGCTGACGGCCGCTTTATGAAACATGAATCATGTTTCATATTTAAGCCAAACATACCACACTCCACTGGCAATGTCAACAAGTATTTTTTTCACCCCGCTCCCGCTCTTGTGTTTTTGACGAATCCCTCAAAAAGGGGACGGCACAGGCCTTTCCCTGTGCCGTCCCCCTTTTTCAGCCGGATTGCCCCAACCGGAAGCAAGCCCTATCGTGCGGATTTTTTCGCCGTACGACTATTTTCGCCCGGTGGATGTAAGAAATCCCACGGCCGTTCCGTTCGCCCTCGTGTCTCCCCTGCGTCAGTCTTCCGGCGGAAAGATCCCGTCAATGATTTTCATCGCCTCGTTTACCACATGATCCAGATCGCGCTCCTCCTTGAAGACCACCCAGTGCAGGCCGATAAAGTTGCTGATGCCCATCAATGCAAAGCTGAGCACCTCTGGATCAATGTCGGCCACCTCGCCCTTCTCCCGCGCCTTCTTCAGCTGCCCCACGTAAGCGGCGGAGAAATTGGCATAGTATTCATCGAAAAGGCTCCGGTCAATAAACAGGGACTCCCACGTGATATTGAACACATATTTGTGTTCCGCCACAAAGCCCAGCCAGGCCCGCAGGCCCTCCCGTTCCGCCGAGCGCCGGGTGGTACAGTTGGCCACCGCCAGGCTGATGTGCTTTCGGATCCGATGCCCGTATTGGGACAGCAGGTATTTATACAGCATCAGCTTGCTCTCAAAGTAAATGTAAAAGGTCCCGGCGCTGACCTTGGCCAGGTTCGTAATGTCGTTGATGGAGGTCTCATAGTAGCCCTTTTCATAGAAAACCTGCTCTGCGGCCTGGCAGATACGGTTCAGGGTCTCCTGTCCGCGGACGGTTTTGGGCTGATTGACCAACGCCTTTTCCGGAGTGATATCCATGCGCAACCTCTTCTGTAACCGTTTTTGTTGCTTTACCCCGGCGCTCGGGCCGGATAAAGCCGCCCTTCGCCGTTGCTCACAGCAGGGCCTAAAATGACAGCGTCCGCGCACAGAGTGCGCGGATGCGCGGCAAACTACCCGTTATTTTATTATTTTATCATGATGTGAATCAGGTTTCAAGTCCTGTGTTTCCCGATCCCTTTTACTCTATTTGTGCACCACTAAAATCTCCGGCAATTTGACCATATATTGAAAATAGTTTGCCTGCATGATAAAATACATGCAAGTATTAAAAAGTGACAAATCGGAATTTTATAACGAGGTAAAAGAATATGAATTACAAGGGATACGGAAAAGAGAATAGAGATGTAATTATTCTTTTACATGGTGGCGGTTTATCTTGCTGGAATTATCGAGAGGAAGCAGAAACGCTTCAAAATAAATTTCATGTCATTATTCCTATATTGGATGGTCACACAGGAAGTGATAATGGTTTTACAACAATTGAGGATAATGCAAAAGAAATCATTTCCTTTATAGATGAGAAATTTAAGGGTTCTGTGTTGCTAATAGGTGGGTTGTCTCTTGGCGGTCAGATATTGCTTGAAATACTGTCGCAGCGAGGTAATATTTGCGAATATGCAATTGTTGAGAGTACTTTGGTTATTCCTTCAAAGCTCACATATGCTATGATTAAACCAGCGTTTGGAAGTTGTTACGGATTGATTAGACATAAATGGTTCTCAAAATTACAATTTAAGTCGCTTAAAATAAAGCAAGAGTTATTTGACGATTATTATAAAGATACATGTGGTATTGCAAAACAAAATATGATTGCATTTTTGCAAGCAAATTCTCTGTATTCTATAAAAGAATCAATTGAAACGTGTACAGCAAAAGTCAAAGTATTTGTAGGTGAAAGAGAAAATGCTGCAATGAAAAAATCTGCACAAATAATCAATGAAAAACTGAAAAATAGTTCTTTGCGTGTTATGAGGAAAATGTATCACGGAGAGTTTTCAATTAACCACGCAAATGATTATGTAGAAGAAATACTTGCAATGGTAAAGGTGTAAAAATTCAAGTTTGTAGGGGCAGTCTCGTTATGAGGCTGCCCTGTTATTTGATAAGGTAAAATAAGTTGCGCAAATATAAAAGAGGATAAAAAGAGACATGGTTTGCAGAACTCTGGTAGAATGAAGTTGCGACACACCATTCTGAAAGGAGTCTGTAAACCATGTCCGAGAAAATTGTACAACTGAA
>NZ_JALFGV010000113.1:0-3500 GCF_022777125.1 Lawsonibacter sp. | reverse complement strand
GCCCCGCCTCCGCTCAGCTCCCGCACAGGAGGGCCGCGATGCGGCGCAGCAGATCCCCCTCCCCCACCCGGTAGCCGCTGGCGGCGTAGGCCGCCCGTCCGTCCCGGGTGCATACCACCGTCAGCGGCGGACGCTCCGGGTCGCAGTCCAGGCAGCGGGCCAGGCTCTCCACCTGATCGTCCCAGTCCTCCGGGTACTCCAGCCGGGCCCCCGGCCAGCCCGCCAAAAGGGCGCGCAGCGTACGCTGACGCTCCGCCCCGCGCCTGCGCAGGAAAAACACCGGCTCCGCCGGCAGGGCGCGCAGCGCGGTCCCGGCTGCCGTGAGTTCGTTGAGCAGGTGCTCGGTGGGCTCCGCCCCCTCCTCCAGCCAGAAGAGCAGCGCGCAGCGCCCCGCCCGGGGCCGCCCATCCACCAGGGGCAGCGCCCGCGGGGCGATCAGGTCCGCCGTCTCGCAGCCGCGCAGGTACAGAGCGATCTCTTTTTCTTCCCCCGGCGCCAGTAAGAACGTCCGCCGGGCGGCAAACTGGTCCCCGGAGGGCAGGCGCAGGGCCGTCAGGATGCGATACCGCCCCGCGGTCAGCTGCGCGGGCAGGAACGCCCCCTGCCACTCCCCGTCGGAAAACAGCAGGTCCTGCCAGCCGTCTCCCGCCCAGCGGGAGAGCGACCAGTTCCGGCGGTACAGCGGCTCTTCGCCGGCCCGGCGCAGGAAGACGGCTTGTCCGGTCTGCTCCGCCCGGAAGGGCGTAAAGGCCCCCTCCCGCCATATCTCCACCACGCCGTCCCGCGGGCGCAGACGGGACGGCACGCCGCGCCCGCGCAGGCGGGCCACCGCGCCCACCGCTCCGGGCAGGGGCATCGACCAGTCGGTGAGCCGTTCCAGGGCGACCCGTGGATTGAGCAGCGCGCTGACGTAGACCTCCTGCGGAAACCGTCCGGCCCAGGGGGCGGCCCGGCGGAGATGATGCTCCAGCAGGTCCGCCGGGGCGTCCCGCAGGTCCTTGGCGGACAGCGCCCGCAGCAGGGCCTCCCGCAGGGGGTCGGCGTCCCGGGTCAAAAAGGCATGGATCTGGGCAAAGTTGCCCCGCGCCTCCCGCAGCAGGTCTTCACAGCCGGGACAGCGCCCGGCCTGCTCCGGGTCGTAGAAACCCGCCAGCCGTTTCTGCCGCAGCCGGTCGCCCCGGGCGCGGACCCGTGCGCGCGCCTGCTTCTGCGCCCCGGTCAGCGGGACGGGAGGGACGGGCGCGGGGGCGCGGAAGGTAAATTCCGTCCAGCCCTGCGCCGGGTCCTCCGGCGGGGCCAGCGCCAGAACGGCCCCGTCCTCCGACGCGCCGCGGCAGAGCGTTTCGGCATACCATCCGTCCCGGACGGCGGAGACGTGCACGTCCCCGATCCCCAGCTCCACCTGTACGCGCCCGCCCGCATCCGTCTCCAGTTGGGCGATGGGGATCAGGCGGGACTCGTTCAGGATCTCCAGGGACACCTTCGCACCGGGCTGGGTGCGGAAGGTGTAGGTCTTCACCGGGGCGTAGCGGGCGGTCTGATTATGCCGCACCGCCTGCCCCTGCCGGTCCAGCGCCGGGCCGTGGAGCTTTGTGTCCTCCGCCGGGCCGAAGGTGCGGCTGTGCACCAGCATGGCCCGGGAGGCGGCGGTGTTGAACCAGCCCCGGTCCAGCACCGGCTCCGGCTCGCAGGCGCCCAGAAAACGCCAGCGGCCATGGCACAGCACCTCTACCCAGGCGTGGTTGTCGTCACAGTGGGACCAGCGGGGGGCGTACACCTGCCGGGCGGGCAGGCCCACGCTGCGCAGCGCGGCCACCAGAAAGGCCGATTCCTCCCCGCAGCGTCCGCTTCCGCAGCGGAACACGGTCAGCGGAGAGGCGGTCCGCCCGTCCTGTGCCTGGTAAGAAGCGTGCTCCTGGCACCAGCAGTTGACCTGCTGCACCGCCTCCTCCTCGTCCAGGCCCCTGACCCGCTCCCACAGCAGGGAATGGAACAGGGCGCGGTGGTCGGACAGATCCTCATCATTGACCCGGGGACAGAGGACATATTGCTGATACGCCTCCTCGCTCAGCGCGGCGCACCAGGGCACGGTGCGCCGCAGGCGGGCGGCGTGCTGTGCCAACGCCTCCATCAGGGCGCGGGGATAGGCCGCCCAATCCTCCGGCAGGGCCGTCTGCAGGAAGGACAATTCATCCATGGTATCACTCCTTATATCCGTGCTATGATATCACAAAATACTGTGGTAGAATAGAGGAAACCTCAGACGATCCGGAGGGAAGTCTATGGACGAGATCAAGATCGAGATCTGCTGCGGCTCTGCGGGAGACGTCCTGGCAGCCGCCGGAGCCGGCGCCGACCGGGTGGAGCTGAATTCCGCCCTGTTCCTGGGCGGGCTGACCCCAAGCCTGGGCGCGCTGGAGCTGGCCCGGACGGCGCAGGTGGAGCTCATGGCCATGGTGCGCCCCCGGGAAGGCGGCTTCTGTTATACGCAGGAGGAATTCTGCACCATGCTGCTGGACGCCCGACGCCTGCTGGACGCGGGCGCGGACGGCATCGTCTTCGGCTTTCTTCATGAGGACGGCACGGTGGACGTGCGCCGCTGCCAGGCCATGCTGGAAGTGATCGGCACGCGGCAAAGCGTGTTCAGCCGCGCCATCGACGTGGTCCCGGACTGGAGGGCCGGGCTGGAGGCCCTGTGCGCGCTGGGCGTGACGCGGGTGCTCACCAGCGGGCAGGCCCCCACCGCCCCGGAGGGGGCGGACACCATACGCGCCATGCGGGAATACGCGGCCGGACGGATCGAGATCCTGCCCGGCTGCGGCGTGCGGCTGAACAACGCCGCCTGGCTGCTGGAGCGCACCGGCTGCCGTCAGCTCCATGCCTCCCTGAAGACCGCCCGGCTCGACCGCTCGGCCACGCATAATCCCTGCGTCCATTTCAGCGGCGGGGCCTGTCCGCCGGAGGAAGAATACCCCGCCACCGACGCCGGCGCCGTACGGCGTCTGGCCGCTCTGGCCGCTCTGGCCCGGGAGTGAGACTCTGTTTCGCCCCCTGCCGCCGCTCCGACCGGGCTTTGCGGGGCGCCGCATCCCCGCCGGGACTCCTCCGCAGGGGATTGACAAGCTGCGATTTTATGATAAAATAATTGAGGCTTTGACGAGAAGAGCTTGGTTTTGCAGCCCAAAGCGAGAGGGAGACGGTGGAAGCCCCTCGGCCACGCGAACCCTGCGGCCGCCTCCGAGCCGCCTGCGACGAGCAGGCCGTCCCATCCCCGTTATCGGATGCAATGAGGCGCGCCCGGCGATTGGGGCGCGAATCAGGGTGGTACCGCGGAGTAATCAATGCTTCGCCCCTGAACCGGGGGCGGAGCTTTATTTTTAGAAATGGTTATCCCTTTTAGTCAGCCAGGGCCAAGACCTGAAAATAGGACAGTTGAGCTGATAAAATGAAGGCATGATGACGGGAAAGCGGGGAAAAGAGTCATGCCGAGGCAAAAGGGA
>NZ_JALFGV010000161.1:0-14963 GCF_022777125.1 Lawsonibacter sp. | reverse complement strand
GGGGGAGGAAAACGGCCGGATGGCGCTTGCCCGTTTTGGGGAAAACTGTTATACTGTATTCTGATATCTTATGCCCGGGTATTTTTACCCGGAGGCGGGAGGTTCCCCATGAAGCTCATGGTCATCGACGGCAATTCCATCATCAACCGGGCTTTTTACGGCGTGCGGATGCTCACCACCCGGGACGGCCAGCCCACCAACGCCGTCTACGGATTTTTGAACATCCTTCAAAAGCTGACGGACGAGGAGCAGCCGGACGCCCTGTGCGTCACCTTCGACCTGCCCGCGCCTACCTTCCGGCATTTGGCCTACGAGGGATACAAGGCCCAGCGCAAGGGGATGCCCGACGAGCTTGCCAGCCAGATGCCCCTTTTGAAGGACGTGCTGGAGGCGATGAACATCCCCCGCTACGAGCTGGAGGGCTGGGAGGCCGACGACCTTATCGGCACCATTGCCGCCCGGGACGCCGCGGCGGGCTGGGATACGGTGGTGGTGACCGGAGACAAGGACTCCCTGCAGCTGGTGGATGAGCATACCCGGGTCAAGCTGGTGTCCACCCGTATGGGGCAGACCACCACGAAGGAGATGACGCCCGAGACCTTTCGTGCGGCCTACGGCTTTGCGCCCATCCACATGATCGACCTGAAGGCCCTGATGGGGGATGCCAGCGACAACATCCCCGGCGTCAAAGGCATCGGGGAGAAGACCGCCATGGACCTGATCCAGCGCTACGGCAGCGTGGAGGCCGTCTACGCGGACCTGGAGCAGGTGGAGGCCAAGCCCGCGGTGCGGAAAAGGCTGGCCGAGGGAGCGGAGCAGGCCCGTATGTCCTATGAGCTGGCCGCCATCCGCTGCGACGCGCCCCTGGACTTCCGGCCTGAGGACGCAAAGTGTGTCCCGGTAAATGCCCCCGCCCTCTACGAGCTGTTTTTGCGGCTGGAGTTTTCCAAGCTGATCGAGAAGCTGGGCCTCTCCGCGCCGGGGGTTTCCCCGGCGGAAGCGTCTGCTCCGGCGGCCTGCGCGCGGGAAACGGTGACCGAGCGGGCGCGGATGGAGGAGCTGCTGGCCCTCTGGCGGGAGCGCTCCCACGTATCCCTGGTGGCGCTGCCCGACCGAAACGCGGTGTGCGTGGAGTGGGGCGAGCCGGAGCACAGCCGTACCGCGCTTTTCTGCGCAGACCGGCTGGAGAGCTACAACGACTTTCTCCGGGGCCTGTTCGCCCCCGACATCCCGAAGGTGGCCCACAACGTCAAGGACCTGATGCGCGGTTTACTGGAGGAGGGGCTGCCCATCGGGGGCTTCGTGTTTGATACCGCCCTGGCGGCTTACCTGCTCTCTCCCACCGACGGCAGCTATGAGCTGGAAAAGCTCTGCGTCACCTACTTCAACCGCGAGATTTCAAAGGCCGGGGAGTACCTGGCTCCGGACGCCTTCGGCCCCCTGGCCGATCCGGCGGGGCCGGAAAAGGCCCTTTCCAGCCATACCGCGCTGGTCGAACAGCTCTACCGCACCCTCGCGCCCCGGCTGGCCGAGCTGGGGCTGGAGCAGGTCTTCTCCCGGGTGGAGCTGCCCCTGTGCCCGGTGCTCGCCGAGATGGAGCGGGCGGGGATGCTGGTGGACCGGAAGGCCCTGGCGGACTTCGGCGTCATGCTGGACGAGCGCCTCCGCTCCGACGAGGCGGCGATTTACGCCTTGGCGGGGGAGCGATTCAATATCAACTCCACCCAGCAGCTGGGGAACATCCTGTTCGACAAGCTGGGCCTGCCGCCGGTGAAAAAGACCAAGACCGGCTGGTCCACCAATGCGGAGGTGCTGGAGAAGCTGAAGGGCCGGCACGCGATCATTGACACGATCCTGGAGTACCGGCAGTACGCCAAGCTCAAAAGCACCTATGTGGACGGCCTGAGCAAGGTCATCGCCTCCGACGGGCGCATCCACACCTGCTTCCAGAACACCGTCACCGCCACCGGGCGGCTCTCTTCCACGGAGCCCAACCTTCAGAACATCCCTGTGCGCACCGAGCTGGGAGCCGAGCTGCGCAAGATGTTCGTCGCCCCCGCCGGCTGGGTGCTGGTGGATGCGGACTACTCCCAGATCGAGCTGCGGCTGCTGGCCCACATCGCCGGGGATGAGGCCATGATCGCCGCCTTCCGCTCCGGGGAGGATTTTCACACCGTCACCGCCGCCCGGGTATTCGGCGTGGCGCCGGGGGAGGTCACCCATGAGATGCGCCGCCGGGCCAAGGCGGTCAACTTCGGCATCGTCTATGGGATCTCCGACTTCTCCCTGTCCCAGGACCTGGGCGTGACCCGGGCCGAGGCCAGGGCATATATGGAGAAGTATTTTGAAACTTATTCCGGTGTGCGCGCCTACATGTCCGGCGTGGTGGAACAGGCCCGGAAGGACGGCTATGTCTCCACCCTTATGGGGCGCCGCCGCTGGCTGCCTGAGCTGAAGTCCTCCAACTTCAATCTGCGTTCCTTTGGAGAGCGGGTGGCGCTGAATATGCCCATCCAGGGGACTGCCGCGGATATCATCAAGCTGGCCATGATCCGGGTACGGGACCGGCTGCGCGCCGAGGGCTTGGCGGCCCGGCTGGTGCTTCAGGTCCACGACGAGCTGATCGTGGAGTGCCCGGAGGAGGAGGCAGCCGCGGTGAAGCGGCTGCTGACGGAGGAGATGGAGTCGGCGGCCGCCCTGGCGGTGCCCCTCACCGCAGAGGCGCATGCAGGCCGCAGCTGGGCGGAAGCAAAGGAGTAGGCCGGAGCGGGAGAGGAGTGCGCCATGTATCTGCGTCCCATGACAGCGTCCGAAGTGAAGCAATGGTATGACCGTGAGCTGACCAGGGCCTTCCCGCCCGATGAATGCAAGCCGCTGTCCGAGATCGCCGCGCTGATGGAGCGCGACCGGTACGAAGCCCTGGGCCTCTATGAGGAAGACGCCCTGCTGGGCTACGCCACACTGCTGTGGGAGCCGGCTTGGCCGGGCTATGTGCTGCTGGATTATTTGGGAGTCACCGCCGCGCACCGGAACAGAGGACTGGGCGGGCGGATCTGTTCCCAGCTGAGGGCGCGCTGCCGGGACAGGGCTGTGATGATCACCGAGGCGGAGGCCCCGGTACCCGGCGGCGACCCGGCGGAGAACGCCCTGCGCTGCCGGAGGCTGGCATTCTATGAGCGCTGCGGATTCCGGCCGGTGTATGAGATAGGCGCCTGCGGAGCGCGCTTTCAGGCGCTGGTGCTGGGGACGCCGCCGGAGGGCCGGGCGGAGCTGGCGGCGGCCCATCGGGCCATCTACGGGCCGGAGCGGACCGACGTGAAGGTGCCCCTTGGTCCGGAAGAGTGTCCCCCGCCGCCCCGTGAAAGGAAAGGATGAACGGAATTGAACTATCGCTTGGTCCCCATGGACCGTTCCCACCTGATGCAGGTGGCGGACATCGAACGCGCCTGCTTTTCCCATCCCTGGTCGCTGGAACTGCTGGAGCAGGAGCTTTACAACGACATGCTCTCCCTGATCGTGGCCGAGGGGGAGGACGGCACGGTGCTGGGCTACGGCGAGGTGCGGGCCATTTTGGACGAAGGAACGCTGGAGAAGATCGCGGTGGCCCCGGCGTACCGCCGCCAGGGGGTGGCCGAGGCCATCCTCTCCGCATTCCTGCGGTTTGGACAGGCGCACCTGGCGTTTCTGACCCTGGAGGTGCGGGAAACGAACGCCCCCGCCATTGCGCTGTACGAGAAGCTGGGCTTTGAGCCGGTGGGCCGCCGGAAGAACTATTACCGGCAGCTTCATGAGGACGCCCTCCTCATGACACGTACCTTCCGCCCGGCCGGCTGAACCGGCCACGCGCCCCACAGGGCAGAAAGGAGCGCCGCGATGCGCCGCGAGATCCGTCCCATGACCGTTCCCGAGATCGAGAAGTGGTACGCGGAAGAACTGGCCGAGGCCTTCGCCCCCGCCGAGCGCAAGCCCCTGGCCGACATCCTGTCCCTCCGGGCGGAGGGGCGCTACGAGCTGTTGGGCCTGTTCAACGAGCGGGACGAACTGCTGGGCTATGCCACCATCTGGCGGCAGCCGGACGGGGCGGGACTGGTACTGCTGGACTATCTGGGCGTGTCCGCCCGCCTGCGCAACGGCGGCCTGGGGGCCGAGCTGTGCGCCCACCTGGCCCGGCGCTACGGCGGGCAGGGCCTGATCCTGGAATCCGAGGCCCCGGTACCCGGCGGCAGCCCGGCGGAGAACGAGCTCCGGCGCCGGCGCATCGCCTTTTACGCGCGCAACGGCTTTCAACCAGTATACGAAATGGCCACCTGCGGGATGCGGTGGCAAGCCATGCTCTGGGGCCCGCCGCCCCGCGACCTGACCGCTGTGATGGCGGCCCATCGTGCGCTCTATGGCCCTGAGCGCACGGATGTAAAGGTGCCTCTTGCTCCGGACGAGGTGCCGGAGCGTCCCTATTGGATGAAAGGAAACTGATAGCGTCAGATCCTTGCCATGGAATGCTCCTGCGATGCGTGCCCAGAAAGCGCGGGGCGCTTTCTGGGCGCCGTTTGATTTTATTTCTTGGCCGCGGGAAGTGAATCCACGCGGCCGCCGCGTCAAGAGGCGCTGGCGCGCCGGGCCGTCTTGCCCGTCGGTCTCCGTGCCCGCGGAAGAAGGGATGATAGCCATGAATATCCTTGCCATTGAATCCTCCTGCGATGAGACGGCTGTGGCGGTGGTCCGGGACGGACGCACCGTCCTGGCCGACGCCATCGCGTCCCAGGTGGACATGCATACCATCTACGGCGGCGTGGTGCCGGAAATCGCCTCCCGAAAGCACGTGGAGGCCATCGTCGGTCTGGCCGACCGGGCTCTGGCCCAGGCCGGTATCCCGAAAAGCCGGATCGACGCGGTAGCCGTCACGTATGCCCCGGGGCTGATCGGGGCGGTGCTGGTAGGCGTCAACTTTGCCAAGTCGGTCTCCTATGCGCTCAACGTGCCGCTGATCCCGGTCCACCATGTCCGGGGCCACATCGCCGCCAATTACATTGCCCATCCGGAGCTGGAGCCGCCCTTTGTCTGCCTGTGCGTCTCGGGCGGAAACACCCTGATCGTGGACGTGCGCGGCTACACAGAACTGGAGCTGCTGGGCGCCACCCGGGACGACGCGGCGGGGGAATGCTTTGACAAGGTGGCCCGGGTGCTGGGCATCGGCTATCCCGGCGGGGCCCCCATGGACCGGCTGGCCCAGGGAGGCGACGATACCCGTTATGAGCTGCCCCGCGCGCACGTAGCGGACGCGCCGCTGGATCTGTCCTTCTCGGGCTTGAAGACGGCGGTGCTCAATCTGGTGCACAATGCCCAGCAGAAGGGCGAGACGCTGGATTTGCCGGGGCTGGCGGCCAGCTTTGCCGCCGCGGTCAGCGACACGCTGGTCCCCCGTACGATGGAGGCTGCCGGCAGGTTGGGTTACGGGAAGGTGGCGGTAGCCGGAGGCGTGGCGGCCAATTCCCGCATCCGGGCGGATTTGGAGTCTGCCTGCCGGGCCAGCGGAGACAAGCTTTACCTGCCGCCGCTGTCTTTGTGCGGGGATAACGGCGCGATGATCGGCTGCCAGGGCTATTACGAGTATTTGGCGGGGGTCCGGGCCGGGATGGACCTGAATGCCTATGCCAACCGGGACATCGGAAAAGGCTGAACGGGCCGTCCCTTTTTGAAAGAGAGTCTGCAGGAAAGTGCAGATAAAATGGATTGCAGCATTATGTTTACCGAAAGCGGAGGGGGGAAAAACGGCGGACTTTCATTAAAGTATGTGGAGAAACATGTGGACAAGTGGAAAAGTCACCTGTTTTCAACGGAAAGAGCCGGTGGAAAAGCTGGTGGAAAATGTGAATAACGCTAAGTAGATGAAATTACTGGATAAAGTTATGTAAAGTAAATGGAGAAAAATGGAGATTAAAAGCGGGCGTAGTAAGCGGAAGGAAAGCCGCATGATTTCAGCAATACCCATGTTCTGGAATAGGGCGAAAACGGGCGTGTGAGGGGTGCAGGGGACAAAAATATTGCAGATGTTCCGCCATGTACGGCGGGGATATACGTATTGTAATCTGAAGGAAAAAAGAAAACAGACCACCTACGCGAAACTCTACCGTTGACGGCAGGGAAAAAATGTGCTATCATTTTATATCGCTGATGGCATGGCGCTCGGGCGGCGGCACAGAAGGCGCAGCGATCAGCCCTCGGTATGAAAACAGGAAATGCTGGTATAGCTCAGTCGGTAGAGCAGCTGATTCGTAATCAGCAGGTCGTGTGTTCGAGTCACATTACCAGCTCCAGAACAAAAGGACATCCGTAAGGATGTCCTTTTGTTCTGAGCTCCGCCGCCGGAGGCGGCTCTACCCTCCGGGATCGAACCGCCCGGGTAAATTCCCGCTGCGCCCGGCCGTGTTGCGCGGGCGCTGACACAGGTATCCTTCAGAGCTGCTGTAGGGGGCGCACCGTCCAAGCGCGCCCCATTCCTAGGCCCATGGGCGGGGGAGCGCACTCCGGCGGGTCCGGCCGCCGGCATGCACCTCGGGAAATAAAGAGGCAGCGGTTCCAAGTGAACCGCTGCCTCTTTGCGCCGGGCGGCCCTCCGAACGGAACGGACCACTCGTTTGAAATTGGGATGCGCCGCAGAAAAGACATCGTGCAGAGTCTGGACAAAGCACTTGGGAAAGCGGTTGCCGGAACTCACAAACGCAGGGGATACAAACTGTGTTCTCCGCCGAAATCATTGAGATCATCCTTCAAATACTGCAGGATGGCGTCCAGGTCCTTCGCCTGGAGCGCGTGCAGGATGGCGCTGTGATTTTTCGTGTCGAATGCCAGGGCGGCCTGAGGCTTGCCCCAATAGAATTGCGCGTAGGCCCGCTTGAGCCGGTCCATACACCGCTGCAGCTGATCCAGCGCATAGTTGTTGCCGCAAAATGCGGTCATCCGCAGGTGAAATTCCGTATTAAAAGCCCAATGCGACCAGATGTCGTCCGTGGCGCTTCTGCAGGCCTGGTCGATTTGCTCCAGACAGTCCAGCTGGGCCGCACCGAATTTTTCACAGTTGGCGCTCAGAAGGCCGCCCTCCAGGACGAGCCGGAATTGGAGCATCTCCTGGATGTCTTCGACGGTCAGCCGCACCACCTCGTATCCATACCGCGGGATATTGCGCAGTACGTTGTCGTTGCACAGCGATACCAGCGCCTCACGGACAGGGCTCTTGCTGCAGCCGTATTTTTCCACCAGTGTTTTTTCATTCAGCACCTGGTTGGGCCGGTACTCCTGGGAAATGATGCTTTCCAGGATCGCGTTATAGATGGCGTCCTTGAGGCTGTCCTTGCCCTTCATGGAAGATTGCTCCTTTGTGGGGGATCCGTCTCCGGTCCCGGATTATGGTAGCAATATTCTATCAAACCGGGCGGAAATTGCAAGGGAAAACATCCGGCGGAAATTCGGCCTTGACATTTTGAGAAAGAGAGCTGATAATATTAATGAAAATACTATTAATATGATTAGAGAGAAAGGATGGATCGCTATGGATGCGCTGCAGGAGGCCAATTATATCAATATCCTGAAAAGCGAGCTGGTCCCGGCCCTGGGATGTACCGAACCGATCGCGATCGCCTATGCCGCGGCCAAAGCAAGAGCCGTCCTGGGGGAATTCCCGGAGCACATCGAGATCTGCTGCAGCGGAAATATTTTTAAAAATGTAAAGGGCGTCACAGTGCCCAACTCCGGGGGCCTTAAGGGCGTGGGCGTGGCCGCGGTCCTGGGTGTGGTGGGCGGAAACCCGCAGCGTGAGCTGGAGGTTTTGGAAGAGATCACGCCGGAGCACATCGCACGTACCCAGGAGCTGATGGAGCAGGGCTACTTTTCCTGCACCCTGCGGGAAAATGTCGCCAATTTGTACATCGACGCCAGGGTGCGGGCCGGGGAGCATTCCGCCCATGTGACCATCATCAACCGGCATACGCTGATCACGGAGATCGGGCTGGATGGAAGGGTACTCTACCAAACCAGCCCGACCGAGGGGGACGAGATCGCTGTGGACCGGTCCAGGCTCAACGTAAAGGACATCCTGGAATTTGCGGATACGGTGGAGCTGGAGAAGGTCCGGGCCATCCTGGACCGGCAGATCGAGCTGAACTCGGCCATCGCGGATGTGGGACTCAGCCACGGATACGGCACGCAGGTGGGGCGGACCCTGCTGGATATTTACGGCGACAATGTGCAGGCCCGTGCCAAGGCCAGGGCGGCCGCCGGTTCAGACGCCCGTATGGGAGGCTGCTCCCTTCCGGTGGTCATCAACTCCGGCAGCGGGAACCAGGGCATGACGGTCTCCCTTCCGGTGATCGAATACGCCAAAGAGCGGAAGGTCTCCCGGGAGACCCTGTACCGCGCACTGCTCGTCAGCAACCTGATCTCCATCCATCAGAAGCATTACATCGGCAGCCTTTCGGCCTTTTGCGGCGCCGTTACGGCAGCCTGCGGCAGCGGCGCGGCCATCACCTATCTCAGCGGCGGGCGCTATGAGGAGGTCTCCCGCACCATCGTCAATACCATCGCCAACGTGGGCGGTATCATCTGCGACGGCGCCAAGGCGTCCTGCGCGGCCAAGATCGCCTCTGCCGTGGATGCGGCGATCCTGGCCCATCACCTGAGCATGCGCGGCTTGACCTTTCATGCGGGCGAGGGGATCATCCAGGACGATGTGGAGGCGACCATCCAGAGCGTGGGATACATCGGACGGGTGGGCATGAATCATACCGATACCGAGATCCTCAACATCATGATGGATCAGGTCAAATTCGAGCACGCCGAGTAAACGAAACCGGGGTCCGCTGTGCGATCACTTGAGATCGCGCAGCGGACCCCGGCTTTTTGCGGGCGGGGCTCGGCGGAGCTTCAGTCGGCCGCCGGGAGGAGACGGGCGGTAAGCTCCACCTCCACCGGCAGCCCGAAGGGCAGGCCGTACACCCCCACGGCAGAGCGGCTGTGGCGGCCCCGGACGCCCAGTACGGAGAGAAACAGGTCGGAGGCCCCGTTGAGCACTCCGGGGTAGTCGGCAAAATCGGGTCCGGCGGCGATAAAGCCCAGTACACGCACCAGCTCCACCCGCTCCAGGCCGCCGGCTGCCTGACGGAGCACGGCCAGGAGGTTCAGGGCAGAGAGACGGGCGGCGTCATAGCCCTGCTCCACTGTCAGGTCCACGCCCACCCGGCCGGTGTAGCGCAGCACGCCCTCCACCAGCGGGCCCTGGCCGGACAGCGTGATCCATTCCCCGGCCTGCCGCCAGGTGCAGTAGCTTCCTTTGGGCTGGGGCGCTTGGGGAAGCGTCAGTCCCAGCTCCTTCAGCCGCGCCTGCGCACTCATGCGTCCGTCCCCCTTGCCTTGATGTAGTGGTACAGGGTCTTCACGCCGAAGCCCGTGCCGCCCTCGCCCTGACAGTCGCTTTTGCTCTTGACGAAGGGCATGGCGCCGAAGTCTACGTGGAGGAAGGGGACGTCCTCGTGGAAGGACGCCAGAAACAGCCCGGCCAAAATGCCGCCCGCCCCGCCTTCCGGGGCGTTGTTCAGGTCGGCCATGGGCGTTTTGAGCAGCTCCCGGTACTCCGGGAAGTCGGGCATCCGGGCATACTTTTCCCCGGTCACCGGCATGAGGGCGGCGATGCGGTCAAAAAGCGCCGGATCGGTGGTCAGGGCGGCGGCACACACTTTGCCGTAAAAATTGCACACGCTTCCGGTAAGGCCCGCCACCTCCAGGATCTCGGAGGGGGATTCCTTCCGGACGCAGTAGGTGATGGCATCGGCCATGGTGAGGCGGCCCTCCGCGTCGGTGTTGCGCACGTATACCGTCTTGCCGCTCATGGAAGGGAATACGTCCCCGTTGCGGTAGCTCCTGGCGTCCACCATGTTCTCACAGGCGGCGACCACCGCCACCACGTTCCGGGGCAGGGCGTTGTCCGCCACGGCGCACATCGCACCAATGACGGCGGCGGCCCCATTCATGTCGTAGCGCATCAGCTCCATGCCGCTGCCCTTGAGGGCAAGGCCGCCGCTGTCATAGGTAATGCCTTTGCCCACCAGGGCGATGGGAGGCTGCGCGCCGCCGCCCCGATAGCGCATGACGATGAATTGAGGCTCCAAGGCGCTGCCGCGGGCTACGGCGAGGAAGAGCCCCATGCCCAGCGCCTGACACTGCGCCCGGTCCAGCACTTCCACCGAAAAACCGTGGCACGCGCCCAGGTCCCGGCAGCGGCGGGCCAGTTCGGCGGGGGTGAGGGTTTCGGCAATGTCGTTGACCAGGTCCCGGGCGGTCATGACAGCGCCGGCCAGGGACGCGCCCTCCGCAAGGACCGGAGCGAGCGCCCCGTCCGCCAGTACGGAGACGGTGTGCTCCCTCCTGGGGTCTTTTTCGGTACGATAGCGGTCAAAGGTATACTCGCACAGGGGCAGTACGGCGCATGCCTGGGCCAGCAGTTCCGCCTCTGAGGCAAAGGAAAATTCGTTCAGGGCGTCCAGAAAGACATTGGACGCCCTGCACTCGGCCAGAAGGGCGCCCAGCCGAGCCCAGAGGGACCGGAATGCATCCATGGGGGCAGGGACGCCCGCGTCGAAGCCGGCCAGCAGCAGGGTGGTGAAGCCGCCCAGCAGAGGCAGACGCAGGGTCAGCACCTGCCGATGCTCCAAAGTCAGGGGGTCGCCCCCCAAATGAGCCTGCCAGGCCGCCTGAAGCGCCTGGTCGCAAAAGCGGACCGGCGCGCCTGCGGGCAGGACGCGCAGCGCCGCGTCATAAGGACCCGCGGCGGCGGATACGGTTTTGAATTGCATGGATCTCCCTCGCTCTTTCCTAAAGTCTGCGGCACAGTCCTCACATCCGGAACCCGGGCGGACTGCGGCAACCGCAGGGGCTCGTCCAAACCGTCCATGGAGCCTCCGCCTGCGGAATCAGCAGACATCATTATAGTGCCATTCTTCGTGTTTGTCAAACAAAAATTGACTCTTTGCACAAATGGAACGGGAAAATAATGTGCAATTTTGTCATATATACAGCTGAAATATCACGTGATATAATTTAAAATATACTGGAAAAGATACTTTATTGCTTTAAGGGGCTGAATTTATGGATACCAGAGCCATGGTCAATATCGCGCTGAAGCTGGCGGGGCTGGAGGAGGATACGGTGGATACCGAGATCGGCTGTGCAGGTCAGGACGTCAAGCGGGTGCTGGCGGGCATCGATATGGATACCGCCACTCTGCTGGCCGCCAAGCAGAGGGGTTATGACTGTGTGGCCGAACACCACGGCATCATGGGCCGGGCGGTGCGCATTGGAGAGCAGATGCTCAAGGACCAGATGATGCTGATGTACCGCTTCGGCGTGCCCATCAATGTGGCCCAGAAGGCCATTGAGAAGCGGGCGCGGCAGGAGAGCCAAAAGATGCACTCCAAGAACCTGAACCGGCAGGCAGACTTTGCCAAATTCATCGACATGCCCTATCTCGGCCTGCATACCCCGGCCGACCTGATCGGCCAGGCCATCGTGCAGGAGCGGATGGATGCGCTGACGAAGGACAAGCCCTTCACCACCCTCCAGGATGTGGTGGACGTCCTTAACGAGTTTCCGGAGGTGCGCGGCGCCCTCCAGGACCCGGCCATCCGGGTGGGAGAGCCGGGCAGCTACGCGGGAAAGGTGTGCGTGCTCTTTGCCGGCGTCACCGGCGGCGGAGCCCAGGTGTACAACACCTTCTTCGACTACGGCGTCGGCACGCTGATCGTGATGCATATGCCGGAGGACGACATCAAGGCGGTGGCGGAACACAACAAGGGCAACGTGATCATCGCCGGACATATGGCCAGCGATTCCATCGGCTTTAACCGTGTGCTGGACGCATGGCAGGCCGAAGGGCTGGAGGTCACGCGCATCGGCGGACTGGTATCATCCGCCGGCTGTTGAAGAAACGCTTTGACGCGCTGGAAGCCTGCGGCGGTTCCCGCTGCGGCGGGCGGCCCCGGCGGTCGAAACGAGGAGAAGAGGATTTTGAATGGATGAGAGGTGGGTCCGGGCGCTGCGCGCGCAGTTCCCGGTCACAGAGAAGACTGCCTTTTTCGACATCGCTTACGAAAACTGCGGCTCCCGCTTCGCCCGGGAGGCAATGGAACGGTTTTATGAAGATAAGGCGGCAGTGGGACCCGGCCTGGTAAAGGCGGGAGGGGCGGGGAAGGGCCCCGCCATTGAGGTCATCGCCCGGACAAGAGCGCGCCTGGCCCGTTTTCTGGGCGCGCCGGATATCCGTCGCATCGCCTTTACCAAGAATACCAACGAGGGCGTCAACCTGCTGCTGCAGGGCTTTCCCTTCCGGCGGGGGGACAGCGTGGTGGTGGGGGATCTGGAGCACGCCTCGGTGCTGATGCCCTGCCTGAATGTGCGGCGGCTGGGGGCGGAGTGCCGGGTGGCCCGCTCGCCCGACGGCTGCACCCTGCCGGAGGAGCACCTGCTCTCCGCCGCCGACGAGACGACCCGCATCATGGTGGTCAGCGCCGTCCAGTCCTGTTCCGGCTATCAGCTGGATCTGAAGCGGCTGGCCGGGGAGTGCCATACCCGGGGGATCTATCTCATCGTGGATGGGATCCAGGCCCTGGGGTTCCGGCGCATGGATGTGAGCGACCTGGGGATCGACGCGCTGACGGCCTCCTGCTACAAGGGGCTGCTGGCGACCGAGGGGGTCGGGTTCCTCTACTGTGCACAGGCGCTGATGGAACAGGTGGCGCCCGTCTTTGCCGCCGACAGCCCCGCCCTTGGCATCGACCGGGAGAGCTGGAGCATTACCTGCCCCGATCCCGGCGACGCCCGAAAGCTGGAGAACGGTACCATTTCCTTTATGGGCATCTATGGGCTGGATGCGGGCCTGGAGCGCCTGATGGAGATCGGCATGGACCGGGTGGAGCGCCACGTGTCCGACTGCTTCGAATACCTGTACCGGGGCCTGGAGGGGCTGGGCTTTGTGATCGATACCCCCTTCCTTCCGGCCCGCCGCTGCCACAGCCTGCTGGTGCGGGAGCAGCGCAGTCAGGAACTGGTGGACTACTGCCTGGAGCGGGGGGTGCTCTTCAGCCGGGGAAGGGACGGCCATGTGCGCATTTCTGTGGCGCCGTTCACCACCCGCGGAGATATGGACAAGCTGCTGGATACCTTCCGGCAGTGGAAACAGGCATAAAATCACAATCTGGGAAAGGAGGCGGTAGGATGCCGTCCAAGGCGATGGAGCTGTACGAACGCATCAAGGAGGATGTCATTCGGCTGAGGTTCCGAGCCGACGAGATCATCAACGAGAAGGACCTGGCAGAGCAGCACGGCGTCAGCAAGACGCCGGTGCGGGAGGCCCTGAGCATGCTGGTCCAGGAGGGGTATCTGAAAAAGATCCCCCGCGTGGGCTATCTGCTGCGGGAACTCAGCGAGGAGGAGTACGCCAAGCTGATCTACCTGCGCTATACCCTGGAAAAGGGCGTAGTGCAGTGGATCATCGACCACTGCAGCGACACGGAGATCGACTCGCTGCGGGAATACTGCCAGGCCACCGACGTGGCCTATCGGGAATTTGCGGGGATCAACTATGATTTCCATATGGCCATGGCCCGGCTCACCGGCAACGAGCCGCTGTACGCCAGCGTGCAAAATACCTTTGACCGGATGATCCGGGTACCCAGCATGAACCTGTTTGCCGAGATCCAGAGCGAGCCGCACCGGTACCACCTCCGGTTGGTGGACGCCATGAAGGCCCGGGATAAGGATCAGGCACTGGAGCTCATCCGGCATGAATGCCGGAGAGACGACGACAAGGACCCAATGTTTTAACACATCAGAAAAGAGGGGAATTTTATGAAAAAGCGTACTTTTGCACTTCTGCTGGCAGCCGTGATGGCCTGCTCCGCCCTGGCCGGCTGCGGCGGCGGGAACGCTGCGCCCGAGACCACCCAGCCCAGCGCCGGGCCCCAGACGCCCGACGCCCAGGGGACCCAGCTGGCCGAAAAGCAGGAAATCCAGCTCCACTGGGCGGCCGCCAACTTCTACTCCTTTGACAACAATGCCAACTATGCCGCCGAGGAGATCCAGGTCCAGTCCCACGTGCTGGAGGGCCTGGTGCGTCCCACCACCGACGAGGCGGGCAACCAGATCCTGGCCCCCGCGGGCGCCGAGCGCTGGGATGTCTCCGACGACGGGCTGACCTATACCTTCCATCTGCGGGAGTATTACTGGTCCGACGGCGTACAGGTCACGGCCCAGCACTTCGTGGACTCCTTCCGCCGCATCGGCGATCCCCGCAACGCCTTTGACTTCGCCTCCTTTATCGGCGATATCGTAGGCGGCGAGGCGCTGTATACCATGGATACCGAGACGGCCAGCGACGCCGACATCGAAGCGGCAAAGGAGGCCCTGGCGGTGAAGGCCCTGGACGACACCACGCTGGAGGTCACTCTGGCCAACCCGGCGCCCCAGTTCCTCTCCAAGGTGGGTGCCACGTATCTCTACCCCGTGCGCCTGGATGTGATCGAGGCCGCCGGCGAGCTCTACGACACGGACTATACCACCCATGTCTGGTGCGGGCCCTTCGTGGTCACCGGCTTTGTCAAGGACAACAGCATGACCCTGGAGAAGAACCCCACCTACTGGGACGCTGAGAACGTACACCTGACCCGTGTCACACTGATCAACATCGATGAGGTCTCCACCCAGAATACCATGTTCAAAAACGGCGAGCTGGCCGCCATCGTGCCCACCGGCGATTATGTGCAGCCCTATCGGGAGGGCCTGGCCGGCGACAACTACAGCTATGTCCACGGCGACTTCCCCGGCGTGAGCTATTTCTACTTCAACCGGGGCGGCAACTCCACCTCGGGTTTGATGGAGAGCCAGAAGGTCCGCCTGGCCATGTCCCTGGCCATCAACCGGGA
>NZ_JALFGV010000154.1:0-10220 GCF_022777125.1 Lawsonibacter sp. | reverse complement strand
CTGCACGTGTGGAAGCACAATAACCTTTTGTCCATTTTCGGCGGCACCATACTCTACATGGTGCTGGTGCAGGCCGTGTTCGTGTAGTGGAAGAAGCCTGGCGACGGACGCCGGGAGGCGAAAACAGAGGGGCGGGTCCGCCGTGATGGCGGGCCCGCCCCGGTTGGTTATTCGGCCAGGTCCCTGGCTACGGCGGAGAGATAATTGGGCGTATAATCCTCGATCCTGCCCGCGTCGCAGGCGGCGGCCACGCCGGGGTCGATGGGCAGGCGGGCCAGGACCCTCAGCCCCAGCTCCCCCGCCACCTTGTCGATGCGGCTCTGGCCGAAGATGCTGTGCTCCTTCCCGCAGTCGGGGCACTTGAAGTAGCTGTAGTTCTCCACCAGACCCAGTACGGGGATCTTCATCATCTCGGCCATCTTCACGGCCTTGGTGACGATCATGCTGACCAGGTCCTGGGGGGAGGTGACCACGATGATGCCGTCCACGGGCAGGGACTGGAAGACGGTCAGGGGCACGTCCCCCGTTCCGGGGGGCATGTCCACGAACAGGTAGTCCAGCTCGCCCCAGATCACGTCGGTCCAGAACTGCTTCACGGCGCCGGCGATGACGGGCCCGCGCCAGATGACGGGGTCGGTCTCATTGGCGGTGAGCAGGTTGAGGCTCATGATCTCCACGCCGGTCCTGGTGACGGCGGGATAGATGCCCAGCTCGCTGCCCTCCGCCCGGGCGTGTACGCCGAAGGCGGTGGGGATGGAGGGGCCGGTGATGTCGGCGTCCAGTACGCCGACCGTTTTGCCCAGCTGCTTCATGGCCACGGCCAGAGAGGACGTGACCAGGCTTTTGCCTACGCCGCCCTTGCCGCTGACCACGGCGATGACCTTGCCGATCTTGGACAGGGCGTTGGCGGGCGCCTGGAGGCTCTGGGGCTCGGCGCGCTCTGTGCAGCTTTCGCCGCAGGAGGAGCAGTCATGGGTGCATTCGGACATGGGAGATTCCTTCTTTCCTATCTTGTTTGAGCCCGCCGCGGCGGGCGGTGCGGCGGTGACGGGCCCCAAAGGGCCACGCTTCCCGCCGGGGGTCGCATCAGTAGCGGTAGCTGCCCCCGCCGATAAATTCCCGGATCAGGGAATCGGAGGCGACCAGCGCGGGGTCCACCGGTTCAAAGTACGCAAAGGCGCTCACCAGATCGTGAAGCTCCCGATAGCGCGCGTTTTCGGGGAGGACCAGGTCCACCGCCTGACGCAGGGGCGCGGCGTAGTTGGCAAAGACGCTCACCTCGTAGCGCAGGGAGGAGTCGATGACGATCTTGGCCCGGCCCTTGAAGGGGGAGATATACGCCTTTTCCCCCCGGCGCACGTTGTACCACATGGACAGGGTCTCCCCCAGGTCGGTGCCGCGGAAGTTGAAGTCCCGCACCGCCCGGCGGGCCAGGCGCATCCAGGTGCCCTTAAAGCGCAGCGTCTCCCCCTCCAGAATATTGGAGCGGGCGGAAATATACAGCGTGGTGGCCTCCGGGTGGCGGCCGGCGATGTCGTCGTTGAGGGCGTGGATGCCCTCGAAGATGGCGATTTCGTTCTGGTCCAGCTTGAGCAGGGAGCCCCGGCTGTCGTTGCGCATCTGGCGGGCGAATTCAAACTTGGGCACCACCACCCACTCGCCCCTGGAGAGCTTGGTAAAGGTCTCGTCCAGCAGGTCCATATCCAGCAGGCGGGGGGACTCATAGTCGATATCGCCCTCGGGCGTGCGGGGGGCGGTCTTCCGGTTCAGGGTCTTGAAGTAATTGTCCATGGAGATGGTGTGGGTGTTCACCCCGCGCCGTTCCAGCTCCTGCTCCAGCTTGAGGGCGGTAGTGGTCTTTCCCGAGCCGGAGGGGCCGGAGAGCAGGACGATGGGGCTGTCCTTCATCCGCGCCAGGATGGCGTCCACGGCGGTATTGATGCGCTGCTGGTAGTGGGCGTCGCACTCGGCCAGAAAGGCCACGGGGTCTTTGCGGAGCTTGTCGTTGATCTCGTTGAGCTGATAGGGCATACTACCCCTCCTTATTTTGATTCCATGCCGCAAAAAAATCCGCCACGCGGGACTTTTCCCGGATCATTTGATCCAGGCCGCGCAGATACTCCTGGGGGTACTTGGCGTTGGCGATGCGCTCAATGCGTCCGGTATGGGGGTCCACCAGCTTGGTCACGCCGCCGCCGCCCAGTGAGACGATGGTATGCAGCTCCTCCATCATGCAGATGTTGTACAGGCTCTCAAAGCCCGGCTTGGCCCAGCCCACGTTCTCAAAGGAGCCGGACATATATTTCTGCCGGTAGAGGTAATAGGGCGTCTGGCGCGCAGCGCGCAGCGCGCTCCAGGCGTAGTCCAGCATGGACCCCACATCCGCTCCCGAGGGCAGCGCGCCCCCCTCCTCCATCAGCCGGGAGCCCTTTTTCAGGGCCAGAGTATGCACGGTGACATTTTCCGGGCCCAGGGCGAGCACCTGCTCCAGAGAGGCCCGGAAGCCTTCAGGCGTGTCGGCGGGCAATCCGGCGATCAGGTCCATATTCACGCAGGGGATCCCGTGCTCCCGCGCCAGGGCGTAAGCGCGGTGGGTGTCCTGGCAGCGGTGGGCGCGGCCCATGGCGGCGAGGACCCGGTCGTCCATGCTCTGCGGGTTGACGGAGATGCGCCCCACCCCGCGCCGCGCCAGCACGGAGAGCTTTTCCGCCGTGATGGTGTCCGGCCGCCCGGCCTCCACCGTGTATTCGGTGCAGCGGGAGAGATCCACGTGCTCCGCCAGGTGGCCCAGCAGGGCGTCCAGCTGAGGGGCGGACAGGGTGGTGGGGGTCCCGCCGCCGAAGTAGACGGTGCGCACCCGCAGGCCGGCCCGCTCCAGCATGGCCCCTGCGGCGGAGATCTCCCGGTGCAGGGCCGCCAGAAAGGGGTCGATCAGCCTGAGGGCGCGCCCGACGTCGGCGGAGACGAAGGAGCAATAGGCGCAGCGGGTCGGACAGAAGGGAATGCCCACATAGAGGGAGACCTCGTCGCGTCTCAGGCTGTTTTGGGCGGCCAGGCTGGCCCGGGCGCAGTCCATGGCCAGCGCGCGCCGGGGGGCGGACACCCGGTAGGTGTCCCGCAGCAGGGCCTCCGCCTGGGCGGGGGAGGCCCCCTGCGCCATGGCCCGGGCGGGGATCTTCACGGGGCGCACCCCGGTCAGCGCCCCCCAGGGGGGCTCGCGTCCCAGCGCGCGCACCCCCGCGTCGTAAAAGGCCAGCTTTAAGATCCGCTGGAGGGCCCGGCTGTCGGCCAGGCCGCCGGTGAGCTCGGCAGACGAACAGCGCCGGACGGCGGCGCAGCGCTTCCCCCGATAGGAGAGGCGCGCCGTGGCCGTGGCCCAGACCCGCCCCCGGAACAGGGACAATTCCAGCGCGTCCTCCCCCGCTGCGGGCGGGGACGCGGGATACTCCGGCCGCTGGCCGGGAAACAGGGTCAGCAGCATTTGCTCGGCGGCATATTTGTAGTCGTGGCCCTTGAAATAGAGCTTCATGGCCGCCTCCGGTCCGTTGGCCGCGTTTGCCCGGCGGCAGATCGGGACGGGCGGCTTCTCCCATAGCGCCTCATATCAGCCCTCCAGGGCTTCCATCAGGTAGTAGTTGCTCCTGCGCTCCCGTTCCAGGGTGGAGACGTCCATGTGGCCGGGCAGCACCTGATAGTCGCCGCTCAGCTGCCCCAGGCGCCGGAGGGAGGCCAGAATGGCCTCGTAGGAGCCTCCGGCGAAATCGGTGCGGCCCATGGAGCCCTGGAAGAGGGTGTCGCCGGTGAACAGCGCGTCCCCCGCCAAAAGGGTCACCCCGCCGGGGGTGTGGCCCGGGGTGTGCAGCACGCGCACCGTCAGGGAGCCCACGGTGAGGGCGTCCCCCTCGTCATAGGGCACGGTGGCGCCGATGGGGGGAAAAATGTCGCTTCCCAACAGGGCGGCGTCCGCCGGGTGCAGGTAGACCGGCACGCCGGGCAAGGCCTGCCGCAGCTCCGATACCGCCCCGGTGTGGTCAAAATGGGCATGGGTGAGCAGAATGGCGCGCACCGTCATCCCGTCGGCGCGCAGCTGGGCCAGGATACGCCCGGCGTCGCCGCCCGGGTCCACGACGGCGGCGGCGTTGGTGCTCTCGTCTTCCAGCAGATAGCAGTTGGTGCCCATGGCGCCAACCGGCAGGGCTTTGATTTGCATGGCTTGTTTCTTCCTTTCTTGCCGCCGGACGGCTGTGTCCTTCGGTACCGGGGGTGAGACCGGGCGCCTGGGACGCCCGTCACATCTGGTCGGTGTCCAACAGAATGGTGACCGGCCCGTCGTTCTGCGAATAGACCTGCATGTCGGCGCCGAATTCCCCGTGCTCCACCGGAAAGCCGCGGGCGGCGCACTCGGCCATGAATTTCTCGTACAGGGGGACGGCGAGCGCGGGCTTGGCGGCCCCGGTAAAGCCGGGGCGGCGGGACTTGGTGTCGGCGTAGAGGGTAAACTGGCTCACCACCAGCAGGCTTCCCCCCACGGCCTCCAGATTCCGGTTCATCTTCCCGGCCTCATCCTCAAAGATGCGAAGGCCGCAGATCTTGTCCGCCAGACGGACCGCCTGGGCTTCGGTGTCCGCGGGACCCACGCCCAGCAGCACCAGGAAGCCCTGGCCGATCTCGCCGTTCACTTTGCCTTCAATGGTGACCTTCGCGTTTTTTACGCGGGTAACGACAGCGCGCATAGACTTGTTCTCCTTATCGGTATTCTCGTGTAAAGCCGCGGGCGTAGAGCGGGTCGATGTCAAAGACGGCCGCGTCCCCGGCGGCGCATTTCAGCTCCGTCACGTCCACGATGGTCTCGATGGCGCCGATGCGCCCGATGATGCGGGCCTTTTGGCCGTTGATGCGCACGGTCTGCTTTTTGGCGCTGCGCCACCGCCGCAGGGTGGCCCAGAGTCCGGCGTCCCGCGCGCGGCCCACGCCGAAGCCGTTCTGGTAGCCCACCGGCAGCACCGCCACCCGGGTGGGGTGGCGCAGGGTCACCAGCTGCTCGTTGCCCACCGTGTGGCCGCGGGGAAGCCACCGGGTCTCCTCGATGCCCACCTCGCCGTAGCCCACCTTCAAAAGACCGTCGCCCCGGCTGCGGCGGCAGCGGCCCATCAGGGCGGAGCCCGCCCGCACCGCGTCCAGCCGGGCAAATTCATAGTGCATCAGGGCGTAGGAACCGGCGGCGTGGACGACCCCGGTCTCGAAGCCGGCGGCGCGGATGGCCTCCACCACCTGCTGGAATTCCTCCAGCTGGGGCGCGGCGTCCCGGCCGTCCCGTTTTGTGGCGTGGATCTGCGTATAGACACCCGAGATCGCCACGTTGGGCAGGTTGCGGTAGGCGGAGAGAATCTTGTCCGGCTCGGCGGCCAGAAAGCCCCCGAAGCCCATGCCCGTGTCGATCTGGATATGGGCCTCCGCCACGGTGGAGCGGGCCTCCGCCACGCCGTTGAGGGCCATGCCCGTATCGGCCGAGCCGATGGTGCACACCACGTTCAGGTCGATGAGCTGTTCCAGCTCCTCCCGGTCGGTGGTGGGGCGGAGCATCAGGAGCTCCTCTTCCACCAGCCCGGCCTTGCGCAGGGCGGCGGCCTCGGCGGGCTCGGACACGGCGAAGCGGCCCACGCCCTCCTCCCGCAGCAGCTGGGCCAGCTCCGTGATGCCAGCGCCGAAGCCGTCCCCGGTGAGCACGGCGTAGATACACGCCGATCCGGCCCGGTCCTTGACCACGGTGATGTTATTTTTGACCGCTTCCCGCTCGATGACCAGCTTTTTCATGGCATGGCCGCCTTTCCGTTCAGACTGCGCGCCGCCGCCGCGCCCCTGCCGCCGCGCGCGGCAGGGCAAATGCGGCAGGGGGTCCTTCGCGTGTTTGAAAGCATTATATCACTTCTGTAAATAGACCGTCAACGAAAAGGGGTTGCCGCTTGTGTTTTTCCGGGAAAGATGATACAATTTCAGAGATTGAATACCGTTTTGGAGGAACCGTTTTGAACCGAGAGACGACAAGAATCGCGCCGGAAGACATCGCCCGCCAGCGGGAGTTCTGCGCCCTGCTGCACGAGCGCAGCGCCGCCCGCCCCACGCCGCCCCTGGCCTTTGTGGACACCTACGGCTGTCAGCAGAACGAGGCCGACTCCGAGCGGCTGCGGGGCTACCTGTCCGAGATGGGGTATCAGTTCACCGATCAGGAGGCGCAGGCCGACCTGATCCTCATCAACACCTGCGCCATCCGGGAGCATGCGGAGATGCGGGCGCTGGGCAACGTGGGCGCGCTGGTGCACACCAAGCGGGCAAAGCCCGGCCAGCTGATCTGCGTGTGCGGCTGCATGGCCCAGGAGCCCCATGTGGCCCGGAAGATCAAAGCGTCCTACCGGCAGGTGGACCTGGTCTTCGGCCCCCACGCGCTCTGGCGCTTTCCGGAGCTGCTGTACCGCCTGGTCACCCGCCGGGGGCGCATCTTCGACATCGCGGACGAGCCCGGCTCCATTGCCGAGGGCATTCCCCTGGTGCGCCAGGACGGGGTGAAGGCCTGGGTGTCCATCATGTACGGATGCAACAACTTCTGCTCTTACTGCATCGTGCCCTACGTCCGGGGGCGGGAGCGCAGCCGGGAAGCGGGGGCCGTTCTGGACGAGATCCGGGCGCTGGCGGCGGAAGGCTATCGGGACATTACCCTGCTGGGCCAGAACGTGAATTCCTACGGGAAGGACCTGGGAGGGGGCATGGATTTTGCCGACCTGCTCGCCGCCGCCAACGATATCCCGGGGGACTTTTTGCTGCGCTTTATGACCAGCCACCCCAAGGACGCCTCCCAGAAGCTTTTTGAGACTATGGCCCGGTGCGAAAAGGTGGCCCCCCACTTCCACCTCCCCTTCCAGTCGGGCAGCACGCGGGTGCTGCAGGCCATGAACCGCCGCTATTCCAGGGAGGGGTATCTGGAGCAGGTCCACGCCCTGCGGGCCCTGATCCCCGATATCGTGCTCACCTCGGACGTGATCGTGGGCTTCCCCGGCGAGAGCCAGGAGGAATTTGAGCAGACGTTGAGCCTCATTCAGCAGGTGCGCTTCGACGCGCTGTTCACCTTCCTCTTCTCCCCCAGGGAGGGCACCCCCGCCGCCGCGCTGCCCGACCCCATGCCCAAGGAGCAGAAGGCCGCCAACTTCCAGCGCCTGGTGGAGGAGCAGGACAAGATCAGCGAGGAGCGCCACGCCGCCTACGTGGGCAAAACGGTGCGCTGTCTCGTGGACGGGGCGGACGAGAAGGGCCTTACCGCCCGCACCCCGGGCAACCGCCTGGTGCGCCTGAGCGGGGACAGGGCCCTGATCGGGCGCTTCGTCCCGGTGAAGGTCACCGGGGCCAACAAGTGGTCCCTGACCGGGGAAGCGCAGCCGGACTGAGCGCCTGCCCCCGCGGCGGCCGCCCGGGCGAGATCCCCTTGAACGACCAAACGGCCCCCTGTGGGAAAGCGCCCTGCCCGGCGAAACGACCGCTCCCCCATCCCAAGGTCCCCCGTCCACCAATCCAGGCGTTCAGAGAAAAAAGAAGGAGACACCCCATGGCCGAACTGACCCCCATGCGCAGGCAGTACAAAGAAATGAAGGAGCTCCACCCGGACTGCATCCTGTTTTTCCGTCTGGGGGACTTTTACGAGATGTTTGACGAGGACGCCCTGCTGGCGTCCAAGGAGCTGGAGCTGACCCTCACCACCCGGGACCGGGGCAAGCCGGAGGAGGAGCGCACCCCCATGTGCGGGGTGCCCTACCACTCCGCCGACGCCTATGTGGCCCGGCTCATCAGCAAGGGCTACAAAGTCGCCATCTGCGAACAGATGGAGGACCCGGCGCTGGCCAAGGGGCTGGTGGAGCGGGAGGTCGTCCGCATCGTCACCCCCGGCACGGTCATCGACTCCAATATGCTGGAGGAGGGGCGCAACAACTACATCTGCGCCATCTGCCGGGATGCGCAGGGCACGGGGGTGTGCTTCTGTGATATCTCCACCGGCGAGTGTACCGCCGCCTCTTTCGCCGGGGACGGAGGCGAGCACCTGTACAACGAGCTGGGCCGTTTCTCGCCCCGGGAGGCGGTGCTGTCCGATGAGGCGTGGTCCGACCCGGCGCTGCTGGCGTTTCTCCGGCAGCGCCTGGAGTGCCGCTGTGAAAACGGCGGCGGGGAGCGCTTCCGGCCGGAGCGCGCGCGCAAGCTGGTAAACGACCAGTTTCCGGAGGGCGCCCGCGCCCTGCCGGAGGGGGACGGCCACGCCCTGCAGGCGGCGGGCGGCCTGCTCTCCTATCTCTATGAGACCCAGAAGACCGACTTGTCCCACATCTCCGCGCTGGGCTACCAGACCACGGGGCAGTACATGGAGCTGGATCTGACCGCCCGGCGGACCCTGGAGCTGACCGCCACCATGCGCTCCGGCGAGAAGCGGGGCAGCCTTTTGTGGGTGCTGGACAAGACGAAAACGCCCATGGGGCACCGGCTCATCCGCGCCTGGATGGAGCGCCCTCTGCTCTCCCCCGCCGCCATCACCCGCCGCCTGTCCGCCGTGGAGGACCTGGCGGGGGACGCTGTGGGCCGGGAGGAGCTCGCCCTCTGCCTCAAGGAGGTGGGCGATCTGGAGCGGCTCATCGGCCGGATCGTATACGGCGCCGCCGGCTGCCGGGACCTGGTGGCCCTGGCCGCCGGCCTGGGGCGGCTGCCCCGGCTGCGGGAACTGCTCGCCCCCTATCCCTCCGCCCTGCTGGCTTCCCTGCGGGAGGAGCTGGACGACCTGGAGCCGCTGCGCGCGCTCATCGGCGCCGCCGTGGTGGACGAGCCTCCCTTCTCCGTGCGGGAGGGCGGCTTTATCCGCGCCGGATACAACGCCGATGTGGACCGGCTCCGGGACGTCATGGTCAACGGCAAGGGCATGGTGGCCGCCATTGAGACGCGGGAAAAGGAGCGCACCGGCATCAAGAGCCTGAAGGTGGGTTACAATAAGGTCTTCGGGTACTATATCGAGGTCTCCAAATCCTATTACGATCAGGTGCCGGAGGACTACATCCGCAAGCAGACCCTGTCGGGCTGCGAGCGCTACATCACCCAGGAACTCAAGGACATGGAGCATACCATCCTCTCCGCCCAGGACAAGATCACCGCCCTGGAGTATGAGCTGTTCTGCGCGGTGCGGGAGCAGACCGCCGCCCAAGTGGGGCGCATCCAGCGCTCCGCCGCCGCCGTGGGGCAGGTGGATGTGCTGGCTTCCTTCGCCGCCGTGGCCGACGAGCAGAACTACTGCAAGCCGGAGGTGGATCTGTCCGATACCGTCGAGATCACGGAAGGACGCCACCCGGTGGTGGAGCGGATGCTCAAGACCAGCCTGTTCGTACCCAACGACACCCGCATGGACAGCCGGGAGAACCTGGTGGCCATCCTCACCGGCCCCAACATGGCGGGCAAGTCCACCTACATGCGCCAGGTGGCCCTCATCGTGCTCATGGCCCAGATGGGCTGCTTTGTCCCGGCCCGACGGGCCCGCATCGGGGTGGTGGACCGGGTGTTCACCCGCATCGGGGCCAGCGACGACCTCTCCGCCGGGCAGTCCACCTTTATGGTGGAGATGACCGAGGTGGCCGAGCTTTTAAAAAACGCCACCAGCAAGAGCCTGCTGATCCTGGATGAGATCGGACGGGGCACCAGCACCTACGACGGCATGTCCATCGCCCGGGCAGTGCTGGAGCATTGCGCCGACCGGCGGCGCCTGGGGGCCAAGACCCTGTTTGCCACCCACTATCACGAGCTCACCTGTCTGGAAGGGCAGATCCCCGGCGTGAAAAATTACAACATTGCCGCCAAGAAAAAGAAGGACGACATCCTCTTCCTGCGCAAGATCGTCCGGGGCGGGGCCGACCAGAGCTACGGAATCGAAGTGGCCAAGCTGGCCGGAGTGCCCGACCGGGTCATCCAGCGGGCCAGGGAGATCCTCTCCGAGCTGGAGCGCGACGGCTGCGTCCGGGGCGCCGCCGACGCCGCCGCGGACGGGGACGGGCAGGTCTCCCTGCTGGACCTGGGGGCCAGCCAGGCGGCGGAGCGCCTGCGCAGGGTGGAGGTCGATACCATGACGCCCATCGAAGCGATGAATCTTGTGTTCGAGCTGAAACAGCTGCTGTAACGGGACGAGAGCCGTGAAAAGAAGGAGATGA
>NZ_JALFGV010000112.1:0-5472 GCF_022777125.1 Lawsonibacter sp. | reverse complement strand
TTCTGAAGCTCGTACAACGACAATCCCTTTTGCCTCGGCATGACTCTTTTCCCCGCTTTCCCGTCATCATGCCTTCATTTTATCAGCTCAACTGTCCTATTTTCAGGTCTTGGCCCTGGCTGACTAAAAGGGATAACCATTTTGGAAATTATTAAACACTTTGGACGCTGAAACAGATTATATGATGTATGAACCAAATGAGAGAATCCAGACCACAAATGTTCAAGAATTAAAAAATGATATTGTAAATAATGTGATTTGCGGAAGTGATTTTTTACAAGTGGCAATGGAAAATCAAAAAATGGTTGGCTATATTCGGGCAGAACGGGGAAAGTTTAATCGGATTCTTCATACAGCATATATTGTAGTAGGCATTTTAAAAGATTATAGAGGTAAAGGAATCGGTACATCTTTTTTTGAAATGCTGAATTGTTGGGCAAAGAAAAATGGAATTAAGAGACTGGAACTTACTGTTGAATGTTGCAATGAAACAGCAAGATACTTGTATGAAAAAAGTGGTTTTAAGATTGAGGGAACAAGGGAGAAATCCATGTTCGTCAATGGCTCCTTTGTTGATGAATTTTATATGGCAAAAATTTTGTGAAAAAGAAACGCCGGACGCAGAGGTGAACCGCCCCAGATTGTGCTGTCCGCACAATCTGGGGCGGTTCATTGAGCCCCCGGCGTTTCCCGCCTGCAAAAAAAATAAAAAATTGGGGTTGACAAATTAGAATATTAGAATATAATAATATTAGAAAAAACAAATGTAGGTGATCAGGATGGACGATAGGACCGACCGGTACGCTGGGAACGCGGAGCTGCTCAAGGCGCTGGCTCACCCGCTGCGTCTGCGGCTGGTCCGGGGGCTGCTGGAGTGCGGGTGCCGCAACGTAGGCTGTATGGAGGCCAATACCGGCCAGTCTCAGTCCTGCATTTCCCAGCACCTGGCGCGGCTGAAGGCTGCCGGCGTGGTAAAGGCCGCCCGGGCGGGCAACGAGGTCTATTATGAGCTGGCAGACCCGCGGGCGGCGGCCGTGATCGCCGCCCTGTTTGAGGAGGATGAGGCATTGTGATCTATGACCTCGCAGTGGTAGGCGGCGGCCCTGCGGGCCTGTCCGCCGCCGTGCAGGCCCGGGTGCGGGGCAAGTCGGTGCTGATCGTCAGCGGCGACGTGCGGGACAACGCCCTGTACAAGGCCCAGCGGGTGGACAATTATCTGGGCCTGCCGGAGACCGGCGGAGGAGCGCTGCTGGAGCGCTTCCGGCGGCATGCGCAGGCGCTGGGCGCGCAGTGGAAAAGCGGGCGGGTGCTGAATATCCTGCCTTCCGGCGGTACATTCTACTTAGGAATCGGCAGCGACATGACCCAGGCGCGGGCGCTGGTGCTGGCCACCGGCGTGGTGCGCACCCGGAAGTACCCGGGTGAGGAGGCCCATCTGGGCCGGGGCGTCAGCTACTGCGCTACCTGTGACGGCATGCTCTACCGGGGCAGGGCGGTGGCGGTAGTCGGGAAGTCTGCCGACGCGCCGGAGGAGGCCAACTATCTCCAGAGCATCGGCTGCCGGGTCACCTATGTCTCGGACCGGGTGCCGGAGGGCCTGGAAGCGGCGATCCCCTTTGTCAAGGCTGCAAAGTTGGAGATTACGGGGGAGGCGGGGGTGGAAGCCCTGCGGGCCGACGGCAGGATGCTGCCCTGTGCGGGCGTGTTCATTCTGCGGCCCGCCATGGCGCTGGCCGACCTGCTGCCCGATCTGGCGCTGAAGGACGGCTATATCGCGGTGGACCGAAACATGGCGACCAATCTGCCCGGCGTATTTGCGGCCGGCGACTGCACCGGGCTGCCGCTTCAGGTGTCCAAAGCCGTGGGGGAGGGTCAGGTGGCCGGTCACCGGGCGGCGGAATATCTGGATCAGCTGTGATCCGCGTTTCAAAGCAGGGCGTGTGCGCTGCAGCCGGCGTATCTCTCGCCGGCTCCCGGCGGAATATCGGCCGGGAGCTGTTTTCACAAAAACGGGCGCACTGCGTGCGATCCGGAATTGATTTTATGAATAGAAAGGAAGATTTCAGTATGGCGACGATTCATCTGACGAAAGACGGTTTTGACAAAGCGATTTCCAGCGGAACGGCAATGGTGGATTTCTGGGCCTCCTGGTGCGGCCCCTGCAAGATGCTCTCCCCGGTCATCGAGGACCTGGCGGGCAGATACGAGGGGCGGGCCCTGGTGGGCAAGGTCAACGTAGACGACGAACCGGAGCTGGCCGCCCGCTTCGGCGTTATGAGCATCCCCACCGTCCTCTTTTTCAAGGACGGCAAGGAGATCGACCGCAAGGTGGGCGTAATGCCCGCCGACAGCTATACCGCGGTGCTGGACGCTAATCTGTAAGAAAGCAAAACTGGGCCCCCGGCGGGAAGATTCCCGCCGGGGGCCCAGTTTGTCCCAAAAGTCCTTTTGCCAGGCTGGGGCAAATTTTGAACTTTCCCAAACGTTCAAAATTTGGTTTGATTCAACACGAAAGACACCCCTCCAGGGTTTCTTTCACACGATCTTCCTTCCCGTTGTCCAACTCTGCTCCGGTTTTATGACAGTCTGAGCCGCCCGAAGGGCGGCGCTTGGGGAAGAGATGAGGCCGGAATTCCGGAAAGCCGGCAAAAGCGGCGGCGTTTCGGCGGCCGTGCTCAATGGAACCGCTCTGAGAGCATGGCGTTGCGCTCGGCGGGGGTGCAGTGATAGTCGCCGTCTCCGCTGCGGCGGTAACAGCCGCGGACCGGATCTCCTCCGATATAGACGGGCAGCTGGTCCCGGGGTGCGGGGGGCACCTGGATGACCACGATCGCCCTGCCGTCCAAGGAGAGGATACGGATATCCTCTTCCCGGAGCAAATTGGCGCTGACCACCCGGCGGTCGTCCAGCATGGTTTTGAATTCGTCTACCAGTTCCCGGGGGTCCAGCAGTCCCTGCACCCGCAAGCTGCGGTCGCATAACTCTTCGACCCCCAGCAGGATCACGCCGCCGTAGCTGTTGGCAAAGGCGGAGTACGTCTCCCAAATGCTTTTCGGAAGTCCGCCGGTAGCCAGCTTGGCTTCCAACTGGTTGTTTTCCCGGTAGCGGCTGATCTGAGTCAGGTCAAACAAGCGTGCGCCTCCTCTCCGCGCGGGCGGGATCCTTCAGGGCGACAGGAAGGCGGCGATCTTGGCCCCGTCCTGATAGCCGTAGCCGTACAGCCGCTCCATGGCAAATTCGCTGCGTTTGAGGGTGCTCATACCGTCGATGTCCGCCGGAGCCAGCAGCAGGGCCTTGCCCTGACGTTCCAGCTCCTTGACCTCGGCCACAGCCTGGTTGTATTTTTCGTGACGGTGTGTCAGCGCCTCCAGAGCCTTGGGGTAGGCGCGCAGGGAAAAGCGGGCGGCAGGGAGATGGCCCAGGGGCGGACGCACGAAGTCCCTGGGACGGGTCAGCAGTACCACCAGTTTGCTGCAGCCGTCCGCAAGGGCGCGCCGGTAAGGCACCGGGTCGGCCACGCCGCCGTCAAAATAGGGCACGCCGTCCACCCAATACGGTTTGCAGGCGATGGGCAGACAACAGGAGGCCTTCACAATGGCATAGTCGTCCCGCTTCACGTCGGTACGGGTAAAGTAGTGGGGCAGCCCGGTCCGGGCGTCGGTGGACACCACCACATATTGGCTGGGGGAGGCGGAGAAGGCGTCGTAGTCGACGGGGTCCTCGCCACGGGAGTCGCTGAGGGTGGAATAAATGTAGTCCATGTCCAGATAAGAGCCCTTTTTCAGCAGATTGGAAAGGCTCATATACTCCCGCCGGTCCGCGTAATCCACGTAAAAGCGCTTATTGCGTCCGCGCTGGAGCGCCAGGTAGGACATTAAATTGGCGCTGCCGGCGGATACGCCCAGGCAGTAGTCAAAGGTGATTTGATGGTCCAGAAGGTAGTCGTAAATGCCGGCCGTGTAAATGCCGCGCATTCCGCCGCCTACGTCGATGATTCCGAGCATGATGGAAAAGGCCTCCTGAAAGTGAATCGGATCTTATTTGCTATTGTACTCT
This sequence comes from Lawsonibacter sp., assembly GCF_022777125.1. Classification (NCBI taxonomy): domain Bacteria; kingdom Bacillati; phylum Bacillota; class Clostridia; order Eubacteriales; family Oscillospiraceae; genus Lawsonibacter; species Lawsonibacter sp. The sequence continues at coordinate 1,416 of NZ_JALFGV010000112.1, read as the reverse complement.
CCTGAGTCCGAAAATGCAAACGCTTTCCGTATGCGGCGCCGGTAAAGCCGCCCTGGCCTTGTGTGGGAGGGGATTATGCCGACGGACAGCGGCACCGGGGGGAAGGAGTGTGAAAAGAGGACACGCCGATGGCGTTTCCCTGTTGAAACGAAAAGCCCACTGGCTTTGCCAGTGGGCTGAAAAGACCTGCGGCGGAAAGGGGAAACGCGGAGGGAACAGGGGGATCCGTGCCGTCTGCGCTCCGCCCGGCGATAAGAGCTTATTTAAAATATTGGGAAAACTGCTTTGCAATTCCCTGGGTCATCCGGTCGGCCATTACAAGCGCCTCCCGCTCAATGTGTTCCAATAGGGCGATACTGTCTTCGTATTTTTGCGTCAGGAGATCAACCGCTTCGGTTTTCGTCATTGCAAGGTGGTCATACAGCATCTTCTGCCATTCGATGGCCGACCAGTAAGGATTGATACTGCCCAGGAAGGCGGCGATCTGATCTGCATTTTGATACCACCGCGCTTCTGCGTCGGCGGCCGCGGCGTGGTTGCCCGCCTTTGCCGCCCTGACGAGTTCGGCGGCAAGGGCAAGATGGCTTGCGAACAGTTCGGCAAAGTCCCCGGCAATGCCGTCTCCATAAAACAGCTTTAGAATCGACTTGAAGTCGCTCGGGTTGCGGAAAAGCCGGGCGGTCGCGGCATTCGTATCCGGCAGGTCAAAGACCAGACCGAGTAGGACCATCCTCGTCCAGTAGACGTGCTGCGTCCACAGCAGCCGCATGTGATCGTGCAGCGCCTGCTCGTCCTTGCGGAAGAACGGTGAGGACGGCTGCATGGGTCCGCTGGGGATGCAGAGCGTTTGCCCAATGAGAAGATTATTGATGTTGAGCCCGGGATTTGCCGTGGTGATTGCCGAAACGGTCGTGCGAAAACGCTGTGCGATCGCCCATAAAGAATCTCCAGGGCGGACGGTATATGAATTTGACCCGGCTGGGCATAAGATCATAGATATCACTGCCTTTTGAAATCTGTTATCACCATATGATATGACGCCGCCTGCCAAAGGTTCCTTGTTAAACGACCCTGTGTTTCCGGCTGCGCGGTGGATTACAGGCGGCAATGAGACCTGATTCCGGCAAAATGGCGGGGCCGGAGAAGAAAACGCGTCGCTCTGATCGGCACCGTGAATTCAAGTGGGAATTGCGCCGGGGAAATTCATTTCGCACCGACCGTCTTATTACCGGAGGGCGGGGCGGCCAACGGGAGCGGAACCCAAAACAAAGGGACATCCGCAAGGATGTCCCTTTGAGCTTGTCGAAAAAGGCCTCTGGCCTTTTTCGACAGAGGGATGCATGACGGACAGGGCTCGATTCTTTCAGAAAAGTCGCCCTGTCCGTCATGAGAGGTGTCATTTCCGACGCACGTGTC
>NZ_JALFGV010000099.1:0-33800 GCF_022777125.1 Lawsonibacter sp. | reverse complement strand
CGTTCAGTTGTACAATTTTCTCGGACATGGTTTACAGACTCCTTTCAGAATGGTGTGTCGCAACTTCATTCTACCAGAGTTCTGCAAACCATGTCTCTTTTTATCCTCTTTTATATTTGCGCAACTTATTTTACCTTATCTAAAAGGGGGCTATCCCGGCGCAAAAGTTGGCATATGGATTGCTCTTTTAACAGGACCGGAGGGATGGCGTATGCACACCGCAATGTTTCACTCGGTCAATTCGGGGCTCTTTTTCTGCGACGGCAAAAACGGTCTGCTGGTCGATGGGATCCATCAGGGCCGGGAAGAGGGCTGTTCGCCCATGCCGGATTTTTTATCCCTGCAGCTGCGCAAAAATACCGGCCTGTTCGCCCACCTGACCGGCGTGCTCTTTACCCACCTGCACCACGATCATTATGATGAAGAAGGCCTTGAGTCCCTGCTGCACGGGCGCCCCGATCTGCCGGTCTATGGTCCGCGTCTGCGGCGCGGCGGCGCGCTGGTGCGTCCCATTCGCGCCAATCTGCGCACCGTCCGCATGGGCGGGGCATATATCTTGGCCCGGGATACCCGTCACGACGGCGCGCGCTACCGGGAGGATCCCCATCAGTCCTACCTGATCCGCATGGGCGGCGAGCGCTTTTTCGTGGCGGGAGACGCCGCCCTCCGCCGTGCAGACGCGGCAGACTTTGCCGGCTTCTACCCGGAGCCGGTGTCGGCAGCTTTTTGCAACCTTTATCAGCTGGCCTCTCCGGAGGGACTGGACTTTCTCCGCGCCCTTGCGCCGGAGCGGATTTTTTTGTATCACCTGCCGTTTCAGGCGGACGACCGCTATCACTACCGTCAGCTGGCCCGCCAGGCGGCCCGGGCCTGCCCGGCCGATCTGCCCCGGCCGGAACGGCTGGAGCACATGGCCTGGGTGGACGGGCGGGCAGCGGATTGGGAAAACATACGGAAAGGAGCCGAAAACAATGGTCTATCTGGAGTCGCACAGCACGGATCCCTACTTTAATCTTGCCCTGGAGGAATATATCTTTGAACACATGGACCGGAGCAGGCAGTATTTCCTGCTCTGGCAAAACGACCGTACCATCGTAGTGGGCAAGTATCAAAACACGGCGGAAGAGATCAACCAAAGCTATGTGGAGGCCCACGGCATTCGGGTGGCCCGCCGCCTGTCCGGGGGCGGGGCGGTCTACCACGACAAGGGAAATTTGAACTTTACCTTTATTGTGGATCAGGCGGACAACGCCGACTTCAACTTCAACGTCTTTGTCGTCCCGGTCCTGCGTGCGCTGGAACGGTTTGGGGTAACGGCTGCGTTTAACGGACGAAACGACCTCACCATCGACGGGCAGAAGTTTTCCGGCAATTCTCAGTATGCCCGACACGGCCGCCTGCTCCACCACGGCTGCATTATGCTGGACTCCAACCTGACCAACGTGGCCGACGCTTTGAAGGTCAAACAGGCCAAATTTGATTCCAAAAGCGTCAAATCCGTCCGCAGCCGGGTGACCACCATCAACGCGCACGCCCCACGCCCCATTTCCATGGAGGAATTCAAGGCTGCGCTGCGCGCCGGTATCCTGGAGAGCGATGGTCTGGAGCCCCGGACCCTGACGCCGGAGGAGCTGGCCGCTGTAAAACGGCTTCGGGACGAAAAATATGCCACATGGGAGTGGAATTACGGCCGTTCTCCCGCTTACCACATGCGCCGTGAGCGGAAATTCAGCGCGGGACTGGTCACCATCTTCCTCCAGGCCGAGGAAGGCAGGATCAAAAGCATCCGGTTTTACGGTGACTTTTTTGGAAACGGCGACCTTGCCGAGCTGGAAGAGGCAATGGTATCGCTCAAGCTGGATCAACATCTGGAAAAGGCCCTGGAAAACTGCAGGATCGGCGAGTACCTCAACGGGATCACCGCCCATGATATCGCGCAAATGCTGCTGTACTGATCGTCCCCACCCACATATCTCCCCGTTCTGGCGCATATAAATCTGCCAGTGAAGAAACATTGCGGGGAGTGTTGCTGTTTGAAAGGGAACATCGAGGAGCGCGCCTGTCAGCTGGCGCTTTACATCATAGAAAACAAAGCGACGGTGCGCACCGCGGCCCAAAAGTTCGGCATCAGCAAATCCACGGTACATAAGGATCTGAGCGAACGTCTGCCCGCGTTTAACAGGCCCTTGTATCTCCAGGTCAAGGGCGTGCTGGAGGAAAATAAGGCGGAGCGGCATATCCGCGGCGGCATCGCCACCCGCAAGAAGTATAAGGGCGAGGAATAAAAAGGAACGTCTGCCGTCATGCAAAGAGATGGCGTACCACAAGGGAACGGTTGACGGCATCGCAGCGACACGGCGGGCACACCGGCGTGTCGCCGTATTTTTCCCCCGCCGCGGCAAAAGAGACTGCCTGCGTTTCTGCCGGCCCGGCGCCGCCTTTCCATCTGCCCGTAGCGGCGTCAGCGCCCCATAAACGGCTGAAAAGGGAAAAGGGACCGCCCTGATCGGAGCGGCTCCCTTTTCGTTATCCGTTCTTATTGCGCCTTTCCCCGTTTGATTCTTGGATCCTCACTGTCTTCCGCAAAATACCTGCAATGGTGGCATAAATGAGATCCCGCAGAACCGCTTCCGTGAATGAACGCACAGCATGCGAAAACAACCCGCCCGGAGGGAGGCCGTTCTGGACCGCATAAACGAAATCGGCCCCAAGCAAGTGCATACCGGCGTGGACGCCCGACGCGGACCGGTACACAGTGGAGGCAACAGCCCCGCCTCCTGCGCTGCGGGCGCCTTGTAATTAATTATAAAGAAAGCTGCGCTTAGCGCGCCCCCAACCGGGAAAGCGGCCGGTACCGCTTATGTCGGCCGTTCCAATCCGGACTCGCTGTCCAGCGTCAGCAAATGCCGCGCAATTTTAGAATTTGTGATCAACACGTTGCACAATCCGCCCCGCAGCGCACCCAAGATCGCTTTCATCTTAAACCGATCATTTGCAATACAGATCCGGTTTTCAGCCGTTTGAAAGATACTGCGCTTTGGGATAATCATGCGGTCATAAAGCGGGGTCTCGATAATAGCGCCATTTATATCAAAAAAATAACCCCACATACAGCCAACCGCACCGTTTTTCATCAGCGGCGCCACGTTTTTCTCCCCTATATGATCGGTCCAGTAAAGCAGCGTATCCACCCCGCTGATAAACGTGTCCACTTCCTGATGCACCCGAAAAATCTCTATGGCTGCATTGCGTTTTAGCAGCAACTGCCTGCTCTCTTCATCGTCCATCAGGTACGGCAGAAACAATCGTTTCATTTCGCACCCGTACAACACCGCCACCTGCTGCATCGTGTACATCTCGTCCACTGTTGGGTTGCTCGTATTTTCCAGCGATCCGGCCAGTTGCACGACCTTCATCCCAGGCAGCGTACGGTGCGGTTTTAGATTCTGAACCGTGGTGGCGACCGTTTTTCCGTGGGAGACGGAAAGGACACTGTGCTCGTTCAGGATGCTGGACAGATAGGATGCTCCCATACTGCATACGCTGTCAAATTCCTCCTGGATTCCAGAGTTTTCCGAGTAGGCCACCAATACGTCTTTCAATGAAAAGCGATCCCGAAGTATCTTTTCTAAATTATGGTGATTTTCAAAGGACGGTTTAATGATGATCTCCACAATCCCAAGGGCTTTCGCCTTTTTAATCAGCCTGGATACCCGGGAACGGGAAACATATATTTTGTCGGCGATCTCCTGCTGCGTCAGGTCTTGATCGTAGTACATCCGGGCAACCTCTACCAGCAAATCTATATCCTTCATGCGGCTTCCCTCCTTGCAAAGGCAGTGCTGAAAGGGTGAGTTTAAAAAATCACTTCTGAATCATTTTAATCTCTAGCACCTTTAATTTCAAGGGCAAGCTGACAGAAACCGCTGGAACAAGCTGGCTTTCGGGCAAAGCAAACATAGGGCAGAGCCTCCGCGGGCGCGTTTGATGCAAGCGGAGGCTCTGCCTTATAAAATAAAAGCTGCGCTATAGCGCGGTCGTGTCCAATTGGGTCACTGCCCTGCGTATTTCCAAGACTTTTCCCGGAACGACAGACAGCTCCCGGATCCCTGCCTTTGCATAGAAGGGCAACAGCTCCGTCTTCGCTGCCGACTCCCCACAGATTCCGCACCAGATCCCATGTGCAGCAGCGCTCTTCGCGGTATGGGCGACCAGCCGCAGAACCGCTTCATCGCCATAGTCAAATAACGCCGCCACCTTCTCATTGAGCCGGTCGGCCGCCAAGGTATACTGTGTCAGGTCATTGGTCCCAATGGAGAAAAAGTCCACCTCGGCAGCAAACCGGTCGCTCATGATCGCGGCCGAGGGCACCTCTACCATCATCCCAACCTCAATGTTCTGGGAGAAGGGGATCCCCTCCTGTCTCAGTTCCTCCTGGCACTGCTTCAGCACGGCCTTGGCCCTGTGCAGTTCCTCCAGCTTGCTGATCATGGGGAACATGATGGCCAGCGTGCCGTACACAGAAGCGCGCAGCAAAGCCCGTAATTGCGTACGGAACACATCCGGCTGGGCAAAGCACAGCCGGATGGCCCGGCAGCCCAGGGCCGAATTCTCCTCGTGGGGCAGCGGCAGATACGAGGGCACCTTGTCCGCCCCAATGTCCAGGGTGCGTACTACCACTCTTTTGCCGTTCATCCTGCGGAGGACTTGGCTGTATGCGTCGACCTGAGCCGCTTCATCCGGGAGCTCCGCTGCGTCCAGGTAGAGGAATTCACTGCGCATTAGTCCCACGCCGTCCGCGCCCTGCGCCAAAGCCGAATCGGCGTCCGCGACACAGCCGATATTGGCACACACCTCGATCCGCACGCCGTCCCGCGTAATACTTTCCTTGTCCCGAAAGGCCCTGAGGTCCTCCTGCTCTTTCAAATAGGCCGTACGGCGCGCTTCACAGGTCTGAAGCGTCTCTTCGTCCGGGTCCAGGATAACCCTTCCCCGGCTCCCGTCCACAATCACGGTCCGTCCATCGGATAGGGCATCCATCAGTCCCGGCACCCCCACCACTGCGGGAATCCCCATGGTCCGGGCTAAAATGGCCGAGTGGGAGGCGTAGGAGCCCTGCTCCGTCACAAACGCGAGCACATGACGCTTTTCCAGCTGCATGGTGTCGCTGGGAAGCATATCTGCAGCGGCGATCACCCTAGGGGCGGTCAGCGCCCGGCCCGCTCCCTTGCCGGACAGAACCGCCAACAGGCGCTGGCACAGATCTCTGACATCGGCGCTTCGGGCCTGCATGACTTCGTCCTCCAGGGAGGAAAACATTTCGGCAAACTCGGTCGCAGTGCACGTTACCGCATACTCGGCCGTATATCCCTTTTCATAAATATTGATGGAAATAGACTCCAGCCAGTCCAGGTCCTCCAGCATCATCTTATGGATATGAAAAATCTGAGCGGCAGACTCCCCCGCATCCCGGACGGTCTTTTCATACAGTTTCTCCAGCTGTTCCCCGGCCTGTTCCGCCGCTTGTTCGAATCGCCGGTGCTCCTGCTCTGCAGTCCGGGCCGACTGCGTGGAGAAGGCCGCTGTCTCTGGTCTTTCATACAGGAAAACCGGCCCGGTAACGAGGCCAGACGAGGCCGGTATCCCGGTCATGATCTCCATATGCTGCGGCCCCCTTACAGTTCTTTGGCGCAGAACTCCTCCAGCGCCCTGGCCGCCGCCGTTTCATCCGGCCCCTCCACATTTATTCGAAGCTCCTGTCCGCACTTAGCCGCCAGCTTCATTACGGCAAACAGACGCTTGGCGTCGGCGCTCTTCCCATTGGCGGATAGCTGAATCGTACAGGAGAAGCCCTGGGCCAGCTTGACCAGCAGACCTGCCGGCCTGGCATGAAGTCCCTCGGCATCCCGGATCACATAAGTAAATTCTTTCATGGCGCTTTTCTCCTCCAGCCAGGTCAGGCGCCGGCCAGGGTGTCCAGCCAGAGCTTCGTCTTCTCCTCGATCTCTGCCTCGGACATAATGTTTTTCAGGGGGATCACATAGGCTCCCTTTTGTTTTGCCGCAGCGAACTGGGGCTCCAGCGCCACGCCACAGTAGACCACGTCGTATTTCTGACCGATGGCCTTTCCCACCGACACGGTGTTCGCCTCCACATTGCATTTCAGCCCCAGCTTGGTAAACACCCGTTTGACCTTCAGGCTCACCAGCTGGCAGCAGCCGTTGCCAGCCGCACAGCACGCCAGGATATTAAACTTTTTGCTCTTGACGTCCATCTGTCTCACTCCTCCGACATGATTTGTCTTTCGTGCGCTGCATTTTACGCGGTATTTTTAACAGGGAGGGAATCCCACGGCCGATCCGGCCGTGGGATTCCCGATCCAAAAAAGGGGACCTGCGGATTCTTATAAATCCTCCCCCATGACCTGCTTGTACTGTTCCCAGTCCTCGGCGGCCAGCCAATATCCCTTCTTGTTCTTAAGATACTGAATCTGTGGGATTGCCAGCATGATGACCAGGACCAAGGCATATCCGGCCCATCCGAGATACTTCCAGATGGGGGAGAACGCCGCCAGGGTAATTGCGTTGTCCACCTGGAAACCGACCCCGCCGTACTGGGCAAAGCCGATGGTGCACGCGGCGATCCCCGCCAGGAATACGTCGGCCACCGCCACGCCGATACAGGAGACCACCAGGGCCTTGATACCGCCTCTGTGATGGGCGAAAATACCGACGGTGGCGCTGTCGAACATCATGGGGACAAACCCGACCAGGCACACGAAGGGCAGGCCGAGCAACATGCCGACCGTGGTAAAGAGGGTCATGGTCAGGGAACCCACCAGGAAGCTGATGGTAATGACCGAGCCGTTGGTTACAAAGCCGTAGAAGGCGGCGCAGTCGATGCCGGGCAGGGTGTTGGGCAGGATCTTTTCGGAGATACCGCTGAAGGCCACGGTCAGCTCAGCAACGAACATCCGCATTCCGGTCAGCAGGATCACCAGGTAAACGGGGAACTTGCCGGCGGTGTGGAAGATATACAGGGCAAAACTTGTGCTTTCAGTGAGGCTGGAGTCGATGGCCATCATACCGGGCTTTCCGATCAGGGAAATCAGCACGGCAAAGTAAATCAGCATGACGATAAAGGAGGACACATACATATCGTTGAAAATGGACAGGAAACCGGGCATCTCCATATTATCGAACTTCTTGACTTCCTTACCCTTTTTCCTGGCCTTGCGCTCCAGGTACCGGCCATACTCATAGCCGATGCGGTCCAGGATCATCTGGGTGTGCCCCACGCACATATTTGCGCCGTCGGTCAGATCCTGCGCGGGTTCCACCGTTAAGTTGGAAAGCACGCACCACTTTACCGCCAGGAAGAGGCCCACCGCCAGAATAACGGTGAAATCGTTCATCAGGGGGAACATGACCAGAAGGATCGGGACCATGTCGATGGCCTGACCGGACAGGATGTGCGCCTGGATAATAAGGGACCGGCACTTTGTGTACTTCTTCAGCAGGACCAATAGGATTGCAAAAATAAAGCCTGCCGCCATGGAAGCCATCTGCAGGCTGGTGGTGCGCCCAAAGCCCTCCAAAATGGCGGTTAGGGTCCCTGCGCCCAAGGAATCGTCATTGACGAGCAAATTCATGCCCAGGACGTTTCGCATCCCCATCATAATGGGTTGGAAGGCGTTGTACAGTCCGCCGGTGGCCGTCTGATAGACGATATAGCCGATATAGGCCTTCAGGGCGCCCATAATGGACTCCAAAACGGGGCGCTTTGTCAGCAGCTGGCCGATCAGGACCAGCACCATCATAAACATAGCTGCTCTGTCAAAGAAATTGTACCAGACCCAGCTCAATACGGATATGACGTTCTCCATATTCTCCTCTTCTTTCTTTTTGCAGTTTTCTCTGTTTTGGGGGTACCAAAATAATCTCGGTCCTTTTAACTGCCTGTGAGGGAAACTATGGGACTTTTTCCTCCTTTCCCCGGCCGGAATTTGATTCTATCATTTGAAAAGCGAAGGGAGTGGCTCAGCCCAACAGCTTTTCAAAATCCTGGGAACTTTTTGCGTTCAGCAAAGCGGTTATGGTTTCTTCATCATCAAAAATATCCGCTAATTCCATGACCGCATCCAAGTGGGCGTTCAACTCGCAGGCTGCAATGGTAAAAAAAAGCTCCGCGCCCATGTCGGGGTCGTTCTTATCATACCAAACGGGCTGGTTTACCTTTACAAAACAGATCCCCGGTTTATGGACAAGCTCCACCGCCTTGGAATGGGGCATACAGATATGGGGCGCCAAAAAGATGTAAGGTCCGTTTTCCTCCACATTGTCAATGATGCTGTCGGCATAAGCCGGCTCTGCCATGCCGGCTCGCACCAGCGGCTGAACAGAGGCCCTGACCGCCTGCTCCCAGGTCGTAAAGCATTCGTGTACTTCAAACAGGCCCTTTTGATACAGGCCTTTTAAATAATCAAGCTTCATGGCGCGCTCGCTCCCTTCAAATTACCCGTGAAGGCGGCATGCCGTCTCCACAATGGCCTCTTTCCGTTACACACAGTTCAGAAACCATATCAAGTTTGAGGCACTTTTTGAACATTGTCAATCATTTCGGGCCAATTGAATCACCTGTGCAGCTTGCTCATTTGTGCAGCTATTCTCGTTAAAATCACCATAATAGCCGTCCGCTTTTTCACGTATATCGCAAAAAAACAACGCTGGCCGCCGGATTTTTGCACAATTACGCGTATTTCATTTCAAAAATTTTCTTAAAACCGCCCCATCCGTTCCCTCGCCCCGCCGGAAGGCGAACGGTTGTGAAAAACACACCAAACAGCTTGAGTTACCCGCAAAATTTTTATATACTTGCGACGAACAGAGGAGCAAAATCCCGGCCGATTCACTTTTCAGCGCTGCTTCTCTGTCCAAAAGTGGCTATATCTTTATCTGGAGGTCTTAGAAAATGGGAAAAGTAAGAACCGTTCTGGGCGACATCGACTCGTCTGAGCTAGGGTTCACAATGGCCCATGAGCACGTGATCCATTGTCCCCGCGGCCTGTTCGCGCCGGACAATGAATGGGCCCTGCGCAATTTCAATATCCAGCTGCAGATGGTAAAAGACTATAAGTCCATTGGCGGCGGCTGCCTGGTGGACGCCATGTGCCGCGATCAGGACGGCCGCGCGCCGGCCTACCTCAAGGTCATCTCTGAAACTACCGGCGTCCATATCATTGCCGCTACCGGCGTTCCCTTCGACTATCCGGGCGACCGTGAGCCGCTGATGGACCTGTCCATTGTCTGGAAGGATAAGGATGTGGATGAGATTGCCGCCGGTTACGTCAAGGAGATCACAGAAGGCATGAACGGCACCACGATCAAGGCCGGCTGGATCAAGGCCGGCACGCAGTACTGCTACGCCACCCCTGGTGAGGTCAAGGCCCTGAAGGCCGGCGCCCGCGCCGCTATTGCCACTGGCTGCCCCATGCACACCCATACCGACGGGGGCTCCTTTGCCCTGGAGCAGTTGGAGATCGTCCTCAACGAAGGACTTCCTGCCAATCAGTTCGGCATCGCCCACATTGACCGCAATCCCGACTACTGGCTGCACAAGAAAATTCTGGAGACCGGCGCCTATTTGATCTACGACGGGCCGGGCAAAGTCAAGTACTATCCCGATTCGGTCCGTGTGGACCTGCTGCGCCGCCTGGTGGATGACGGGTTCGGCAAGCAGATCATGCTCAGCAACGATATGGGCAAGAAGAGCCATCATCAGGCCTATGGCTATGGTCCCGGCTGGGGCTTTATTAAGCAGAAGTTCATTCCGCGTCTGCTGGACGAAGGCTTCACCCAGGAGACCGTGGATGACTTCATGATCAATAATCCCGCCCGGTTCTACTCCATGAGAAAATAAAAAGCGAGGGATCTTAACATGGGAAGCAAGCGCGGTCACCACAGACAGCAGGATACCCGACAGAGTAAGGCGGCACAAGCGCGTGTGCACACCTCTCCGGACGATCCGGACGCGGAGGAACTGGACGTATGGCAGCCGGAACGGCTCTCTCTCTCAGATGGATTAAAAAAGAGTTCCACTCTGACCAAGGGGCTGTATCTGCTCATTCTGTGCGGGACAGCCTACCTGAACGTTACGGCCTGGCAGCAGCTCCCAACCCAAATCGACCTGAGGACCTGGTTCGGCTTTTCCTCTGTTACGGTCCCCAGCGCCGCTTATTGTATCGTGACCTTTCTAGTCATCGTCTATCTGGTCTATCGGGATATTGTCAACCGTTCGCTGTCCAGGCGGAAGCTGTTTATCCCACTCATTTTTTATATGGGCAACTATTTTATGATCGAATATTTGCTGGAGTCCCTGGTGGCCTGATTCCCATCGGATCGAACCCCGCCCCACCACCAAGCGGCCTGCCTGCCCGCAAGCCGGCAGGCAGGCCGCTTTTCTGTTTAAAAATTAAAAATAAGAGAGGCAAATATGAAAGCACCTTATTTACAAATCGCTTTAGATAACGAATCCCTGGAAGATGCGTTTCGTACCTTGCAGGGCGGTCTTGGAACTGAGGCAGACATTATCGAATGCGGCACTATGCTTATCCTGATGGAGGGGATGCGCGCCGTTCGGATCATGCGGGCCTGTTTTCCGGACAAAATCATGGTCGCTGACGCTCAGCTTTCCGTAGCCCATTTCGGTCCGAAGGTTTTGGCCAGTCAAGTCCAGTATGTAACTATGTTTTCCCCTGCCCGCAATGAAGTCAAGGCCGCTGTCCTGGAGCAGGCCCGGGCAAACGGACAGGATGTGCAAATTGAACTCTACGGCGACTATGGCGCCGGTTGGACGCTGGATGATCTTAAAACCTGGAAGGAAATCGGCATCAAGCAGATCATCTACGGCCGCCCCAGTTCGGCCAGCGGTCCCTGGACTTGTGAGGATGTAGAGTTTCTTCAGAAGCTATGTAACATGGGCTTTGAAGTCACAGCCACCGGCGGTATTACCTACGACGACTTGGATATGTTGGCCGGTCTGCCTCTGTTTGCCGTCATCTGTGGCCGCTCGATCCGCAATGCAAAGGACCCGGCCGCGGAAGCCCGACGCATCAAGGCACGTATGCAAAAACTGTGGGCCTGACCTCAGGAAAAAATCAGCGAAAAAGGTGATATGCTATGTGGACTGACGATATGTTTGGCGTAAAAAAGCCGATTTTTACCATGCTGCATTTGGATCCCCTCCCGGGCGATCCCCGGTTTCATTACGGCCACTGCATGGAGCGCGTGGTCGAACACGCCCGCGCAGACCTCCATGCGCTTCAGGACGGCGGTGTGGATGGTATTATTTTTTCCAATGAGTTCAGCCTGCCCTACGAACGGCACATGAGCTTTGTGACGCCGGCCGCCATGGCCCGCGTCATCGGCGAGCTCAAGTCGGAGATCTGCGTTCCTTACGGCGTGGACTGCATTTCGGACGGACTGGCGGCCATTGAGCTGGCGGCCGCCGTGGACGCAAAGTTCATCCGCGGCACCTTCAGCGGAGTCTACGTGGGTGACGGCGGACTTTACAACAATGATTTTTCCCATTTGCTGCGCCGTAAGGCTGCGCTGCACTTGGATGAGCTGAAGATGCTGTACTTCATTAACCCCGAATCCGATCGCAATCTGGACCCGCGCCCGCTGGTGGATATCGCCAAATCCACGATCTTCAAGGCGCATCCCGACGGGCTTTGCATTTCCGCCAATGCGGCCGGGCAGGATGTCGACGACGCCCTAATCGCCAGCGTGAAGAAAGGCGCGCCTGACGTGGTGGTCTTGTGCAACACCGGCTGCCGCCCCGATACCATCGAGCAGAAGCTCTCCTCCGCTGACGGCGCGGTGGTAGGCACCTATTTTAAAGAGGGCGGTCGTTTGGAAAACGACCGCCTGGAGAACGTACGTGTGGATGTCAACCGTGTCAAAGAATTTATGGACGTGGTAAAGGCGCTGCGCGCAAAACGGTAAGGCGCAGAGAAAGGACGCTCGACATGAAACGAATCATCCCTTCCGCCGCCTCAGCCAATCAGCTTTTCCTGGCAGAGGAGTTGGGCGCCTTCCCGAAGGATACGCCCCTGCATATTGATATTGAGGATGGCAATTTCGTCAATAATATCACCTTCGGAATGCGTACTGTGCGCTCCATTGCCGCCCTGTTCCCCAATCCCCTGTGCTTTCATTTTATGGCCAAAAACCCCAGTCAATATTTTGGGGAAATCGCCAAATGCAACGCGCGGGAGGTGGCAGTCCACTTTGAGGAATTGCCCTATCCTTCAGAGGAACTGTGCGCCCTGAGGCAGTTGGGCCTGATCCCCGGACTGGCCATCAATGTAAAAACCCCGGTGGAACAGGTGGCTCCCTTCTTTGAGTACATTGACTTTTTGCTGCTCATGACCATGGACTGCGGATTTGGCGGCACCAATGGACTCGGCTTCTGCGGAGCCAGCCACGACCGCATTCGCACCGCCAGAAACCTGCTTCCCGCCGGTAAAGAACTCTGGGTGGACGGCGCCATGGATGAGACCGAGATGGGCAACTGCTTCCATCTCGGGGCCGATGCGGTCATCGCCGGACGGCTCATCTTTCCGGAAAAAAAGGCGCAGGAAGGCTCTGCCCGCCGGGCCTACCTTCCAAGCGAGCGCGAACACTCGCCCGCCGAACTGCTGGCCCGTTACACAGATCAGTATTGTCTGAAATAAGGTGATCGTTATGTATGAAAAAGAAAAGCAGTCTCTGATCGACTGCGCTCTGGAACTGAAACGATGCCGCCTGATTACGCTGTGCGGCGGAAATGTATGTGTTCGCCTGGCGGACGGCAATATTGCCGTGACCCCCTCCGGCCTGGATTATGAAGTTATGACGGCAGACGACATTTGTATCGTGGACTCTATGGGGAAGCGGGTGGAGGGTCACCGGCGGCCCACCTCCGATCTGGATGCCATCCTCTTTATTTTTCAGAAAATGCCCGGGGTGAATGCCACGATTCATACCCATCAGCCTTGCGCTACCGCGCTTGGCCTGATCGCGGACGTCTTTCCTGCCTGCCTGGTTTCCCAAATCGACGCCTTGCAGGGCGATGTCCCCGTGGCTCCGTTCACTCCCTCTTCCGATAAGGGGATGGGAGAGTTGACCGTGCAATATGCCAATGGTTCCAATGCGGTGATTCTTCGCAGCCATGGCGTGATGGCGTTCGGTTCCTCCCTCCAAATTGCCCTGTATGCAGCGGTCTATCTTGAGGAGGCTGCGCAAACCTATCTGACCGCCCTGGCCACCGGCCGCCAGGTCCAGCCCCTTTCCCCGGAAATGGTCAAGGCTGAATTGGGCGAGCCGGATTCCTGGGCCAACTATCTTCAAACGTAATTGACTTGCGGCGACTTTGACGCTAAACTTTAAATATCATCAAACAAATGAGGGCTGCGCTATGGAATGGAAACTGGGGAAGCTGATCAAAAATAGGACTTATAAGCTCTGGGGCGTCAACCTCTTTGATTATGAGTGGACCGACACCGGAGAGACCGCGTATCTGAAAGATTATACCGATGGGATCCGAAAGAATTTCAAAGTATATTCCATTGAGGTTGGCGGGGAAACTCATTATTTCGCCGCAATGGAGCGGGGCGCTAATACCTGGCTCTTCTTTATCGGCCAATAAATCTATCCTGTCTGTTGCGCTTTCTCCACCCGGATCTGGCTTGAAAAATCGAAATTGGTCAGACACAAACGAACATGCCGCAGGCTATAGCCTGCGGCATGTTCGTTTGTTGACACACTTTTCCGAGTTCGCCGCCCGCAGGCTGCCTTCAAGCCCGCACCGCTTTTTGCCTCTGTTACAGGGCGCAAAAGCGCACCAGCACGGCCGCCAACACGCCCAGGATGGCGGCTGACACCGCCAGATCCAGCATCAAACCGAAGGAAAGGCCACGCCGGCGGGGGAGGGGGGCTTCCGGGCGGGAGGGCGCCTCCCGCTCTTCCGCAGCAGAGGTTTTCCCGGCCCCGCGGTAGTCCGCGATATTTACTACCTTGGCCTGCGCCGGGCGCTGTGTGGAGACACGGCGGGGTACAAAGGCGTAGCAGACGCTCTCCGTTCCGCCGCTGGCTCTGCAGCCCTGCGCATCGGCACAGATGGTCAGGCGTTTGGCGTCTAAGCTGTAATAAATCGTCTCCATGGCGTTTCCCTCCTGATCGGTCCTTGACAGACCTATCGTACCCCATAATCAGTCCCATAAAACGGTCCTTTAATTGCTGCCTCTTAAAAACAATTGTTCTATAGAACTTTAGTTCGATCAAATTATATAACATATGTTCGAGTTTGACAAGGGGGTTTTTCAAAAAGTTTTCCACATTTTTGTCCCGCATGGGGATAAAAAACGGGCCTTTCTCCAGATATGTTCCGGAGAAAGGTCCGTTTTGATGCACGCCGCTTCCCTGCAGCCTGGGTCAGGTCCGGCTTCAGCGCCGCTCGCCCCGGCTGAAGGCCACTACCGTGCGGCGGTTGGGCTCTGTTCCGATGGAGTAGGTGGTCACGTCGGGATAATCCTGAAGCGCGGTGTGGATCACATGGCGCTCGTAGGCGTTCATGGGCTCCAGGGTAACGTTGCGGCGATACTTGACCACCTTGCCCGCCACCTTGCGGGCCAGGCGGACCAGGGATTCTTCCCGCTTGGCGCGATAGCCCTCGGCGTCCACATGGATGCGCACGCGCTTGGACTGTCCGTGGTTGACGGCATAGCCGGTAAGCTGCTGGATGGCGTCCAGGGTCTCGCCCCGGCGGCCGATCAGGCCGCCCAGATGTTCGCCCACCAGCTCTACCTGATAGTTGCCCTCATCATCCAGCTGCACCACCGGGCGGGCGACGGAGCCCATGTGCTCCAGCAGGCCGGTGATGAACTGTACGATCTGTTCCGTCTTTTCCCCATCTGTGGGGGCGACGGGCCGGGGCGCGGATGCCGCCTCGACCGGCTTGGATTCTGCCTTCGGCGCGGCAGGGGCCTTGGCGGTGGGGGCGGCTTTGGCCGGCGGAGCCGCGGCAGGCGCCTTCTTTACGGGGACCTGCTCGGGTTCATCGGGGGCCTCGTAGGTCACCTTCACCTTGGCCGGACAGCTTCCGATGCCCAGAAAACCGGACTTGGCCCGCTCCAGGATCTCCACGGAGACCTCGTCCCGATCCATACCCAGCTTGGCCAGGGCGGCCTCGATGGCGGCGTCCTCGGTCCTGCCGGTGCTTTCAATCCATTTCAGCATTGGGTATATCTCTCCTTATGATGGAACCAACGGCAGGCTGCCGTTACTCCTTGTCCTTGTCTTCCGGCTCTTCCGACTCTTCCGCATAGGGAGCCTCGGCTTCCGCCGCGTCATAATCGGGGGCTTCATAGGTAGGAGTCTCCAGGACGGGCGTCTCGCTCAGCCCTTCAGGGGCGGCGCCGGCCTGCTCCTCCCGGATAGCCTCCACAATCGCTTCGTCGGCGGCCTGCTCCAGAGCGACCTGTTCCAGTTCGTCGGACTCCTTCTCCAGCGCCCTGGTGTCTTCCTTCTTCTGGAAAACAGGGGCGGCGCCCGGATAAGCGGTAGGGCCTTCGGCGCTGTAGCGGTAGGGATCATAGGCGCGGCCGCGGGCATACTGACGCATCCCGACCCGGCTGGCCTCTTTCACCGCGCCGGGGATCTTTTCCTCCTCCTCGGCGGGCTTTTTCTCAGCTTTCTTCTTCCTGCCCTTATTCTGCTTTTCTTCCTCCAGACGGCGGGCGCGCTCTTCAGCGGCAAGGCGGCGGCGCTCCTTCTCCTCCTCTTTTTCCTGGCGTTCCCGCTCCGCCTGCTGCGCGGCGGCCTTTTCATAGTCCTTCTTCAGCAGCTTGCCGCAGAGGAATTCCTGGAGCATGGACAAAAGGTTGTTGGCGATCCAGTATACGCACAGGGCGGCGGGCATGGCAAAGCCGATCCACAGAGACATCAGGGGGGAGACGATGAGCATGCTTTTGGCCGTGGCGTTGTTGGCCGCCTGGGCGCTCTTCTGGTTGACGGAATTCGTCTTCATGGAGATAAGGGAGAACACGAAGCCCGACGCGGCGGAGATGACCGGCAGCAGGAACAGGCCAAAGCCTCCGCTGATGGTCCAGAACTTCAGCTGGGGCGTCTGGGACAGGTCGATCAGGCCCAGAAAATCAAAATTGATGGAAAAGATCTTGCTTCCGGCCTCGCCCACGGCGGCCTGGACGGAGGCCAGGTTCTCCGGGGTGATGAGAGAGGCCAGATAGAGCTGGTTGTAACCGGTATTGGCAAAGCTGTCGGCCGCTTCCTTGATCCAGCCCATATCCAGCGCGGCGCTGTTCCACTGCACGGCGTTGGCCACCGCGTTGAGCAGATCCTGGGAATTGACGCCCATCATATACTTCAGGGGCTGGCGGATGATGGCGTACAGGGGGAACAGGATCAGCAGGGGAACGAAGGACCAAAGGCAGCCGCTCATGGGGTTGACCTTTTCCTTCTCGTAGAGCTTCTGGAGCTCCAGGTTATAGCGCTCTTTGTCCTTGCCGTACTGCTTCTGGAGCTTCTGCATCTTGTCGGAAAGCATGTTCATCTGGATCATGCTGCGCTTTCCCTTCAGGGAGAAGGGGAAGAGGATCAGCTTGACCACGATGGCAAAGAAAATGAGCGCCAGACCATAGCTGCCGAAGAGATTGTAAAAAACGGTCAGCAGCCATACGAAGGGGGAGAGGATGATCTGTGCAAAATCCATTTGGACGCCTCCAAGTTTCATTTGTGGTCCCGCTTCAAAGCCGGTTTCAGTACCTGCCGAAGGACGGGCGGGCGGCGCGGCGGCCGTTCCGCCGGCATTCTGCAGAAGGCTCCGTCCGGCTCTAAGGGACGGGGTCGTACTCGATGGACGCCTGACGGTGGAAGGGCTGGCATTTCAGAATACGCCGCAGGGCCAGCGCGCCCCCCTTGAACGCGCCGTACTTCTCCACCGCCTCCAGGGCGTACGCCGAGCAGGTGGGGATGAAGCGGCAGCAGGGGGGACGGCAGGGGGAAATGTACTTGCGGTAGGCCCCGATCAGGGCCAGCAGCAGCCGTTTCACGAGCGTGCCTCCTTTTGCAGCAGACCCAGCTTGTCCGCCAGCTGGAGCAAGCTGCGCTCGATCTCCCGGTAGGGGGCGCGGCCGGCCCGGACCCGGGCCACCACGACCAAATCGTATCCGGGAAGAAACTGCTCCTCATGGAGGCGGTAGGCCTCTCGGATACGGCGGCGGGTGCGGTTACGGCACACGGCCTTGCCTACTTTCACCCCCACGGTGATCCCCAGCCTGCTGCGCCCCTGCCGGTTTTTCCGGCAGTACAGGGCCAAGCAGGGGCAGACGGCGCTCTTTCCCTTGCTGTAAAGACGGCGGAATTCATGGTTCTGCTTGAGGGAGACGGTATGTTTCACGCTGCTTTCCCCTTTTTCTCTGCATGCTGCGCAGGGGCGGTAGGATCGCTCCTCCGCCCCTTTTATGAAAGCCCTATTCCGTTTGCTGCGCGCATCAGTGGGTCAGACGGGCGCGGCCCCGGGCGCGGCGGCGCGCCAGCACCTTGCGGCCATTGGCGGTACGCATGCGCTTGCGGAACCCGTGCTCCTTGGAGCGCTGGCGCTTCTTGGGCTGATAGGTACGAACCATTTTGGGTACACCTCCTGTACGAAAATCAAGCGGAGTTTCCCCCGCCCACCACAACAGCCGGACGGGCCCGGCTGCGGTCGTCAAAGTAAAATTGCTTTACACCGCATGAGACCACACGATGCAGATGATATTATAGCCTATTTCAAAATGGCCTGTCAACTATATTTTTTCCCCTTGGATGCATCTTTTTTTACAACCTTTTTCCCGGTACAACATATTGTGTCCCCCAGCCCCTTCCAGCTCAAGTCCCGCCTCTTTTCCCCTGCCGCACGGGGCCGCCCCCTTCCAGAAAACGGGGCGGCGCGCTTCCTCCCTCCTTCTCCCGTTTTATTTTTATAATGTATGAGGTGAAAATGTTGCTTGAGAACGGTTTTTCTGGTATAATGAATCGATTGAAACTTCACACGAAAGGGGTGGTATCCGGGATGAATTCCCCGGCTGATATCTGGGCCAAGGTGCTCACCCTGATGGAGGGGGAGATGACCGCCACCACCATCAACACCTGGTTCGACGACGCCATCGCCGTCTCCCTGGACGAGGATACCTTCGTCCTGCACACGCCTTCCAACTTCAAACGGGACATCATCGTCTCCCGGTATGTGCCCGCCATCCAAAAGGCCCTCCACGAGCTGTTTTCCGCCGACTTCAAGGTCACGGTGCTGGGAGAGGGAGAGCTGGAAGGGTACGGCAAGCCGGCGGACGAGACTTTTTTGCCCGGCACGGAGGAATATACCTTCGAGCGCTTTGTGGTGGGCGCGTCCAACAAGTTCGCCCATGCCGCCGCCCTCGCGGTGGCCGAGCGGCCCGCCCAGACCTATAACCCCCTGTTCATTTACGGGGAATCCGGCCTGGGCAAGACCCACCTGCTCTACGCCATCGCCCACAAGATCCATGCCGGCAACCCCAATTTCCGCATCGTGTATATCAAGGGCGACTCTTTTACCAACGAGCTCATCCAGGCCATCCGGGAGGGCCGCAATCAGGAATTCCGGGAGAAGTACCGCTACGCCGACGTGTTCTTGATGGACGACGTACAGTTCATCGCCGGCAAGGAGAGCTCCCAGGAGGAGATGTTCCATACCTTCAATACGCTCTACGAGGCCGGACGGCAGATCGTCTTTACCGCCGACCGTCCCCCCAAGGAGATGCTGCGGCTGGACGACCGGCTGCGCACCCGGTTCGAGTGGGGCCTGCCCGTGGACATCCAGCCCCCCGACTACGAGACCCGCGTGGCCATCATCAAAAACAAGGCCATCCGCCGGGGCATGAATCTGCCCGACCCGGTGCTCCAGTACATCGCCGACAACATTACCTCCAACGTGCGCCAGATCGAAGGCACCGTCAACAAGATCCTGGCCTTCCAGGAGCTGATGGGGGAAAGCGTGGACGTGGACACCGTCACCCGGGCGGTGCGGGACATGTTCAAGGACAAGGCCGACTTTCTCCCCTCCTCCGACGTCATCATCGAGGAAGTCAGCAAATTCTACAACATCGACGCCGAGGCCATCCGCGGGCAGGGACGTACCAAGGATACCGCCCTGGCCCGGCAGATCGCCATGTACCAGATCCGCCGCATGACCAACCTGTCCCTGAAAGAGATCGGCCGGGAATTCGACAACCGCGACCATACCACCGTCATGCACTCCATCGAACGGGTGGAAAAGCTGATGAAGCAGTCCCCTGAGGTGGCCGAAGTCATCAAGGATATCAACACCAACATCAACGCCCGGTACGAATAGAAGCGGATGTTTGTTTTTTCCACATTTCCACCGCTTTTTGTGCAGATGTGGACAACGTAAGGGGGAAAACCCGGCCCCTTTCCCCCTCTGTGGGGAAAAGCCGCTGTTTTCTCCCCAATCCCTGTGGACGCGCTTTTTCTTGCCCGCGAACGCTTTGCGGCGGTTTTCCACATCTTTTTTCCCTACGGCTTACTATTACGAACTCATATCCCTTCCTCTCCTGCGCAGAGAGAAATGCGAACGGAGGTTACGCCATGAAATTCACCTGCGAGAAGGCCCTGCTGCAGGCTGCCATCTCCACCGCCTCCCGGGCGGTATCCCCCAAAAGCTCCATCCCCGCCCTGGAGGGCATCCTTCTGGAAGCGGGAAACGATCTGCGGCTGACCGGCTACAACCTGGAGACCGGCATCCGCACCACCGTGCCCGCCGAAATCTCCGAGCAGGGCACTCTGGTGCTGGGCGCCCGTCTGTTCGGAGAGATCATCCGCAAGCTGCCCGACGACATGGTGAGCTTCCAGTCCACCAACTATACCGTCAACATCAAGTGCGGCATGAGCGAATTCAATATCCTGGCCACCGACCCGGAGGAGTTCCCGGAGCTGCCCGCCGTGGAGTATCAAAATTCCCTGCTGCTGCCCCAGAACGTACTCAAGTCCATGATCGGACAGACCCTTTTTGCCGTCAGCGACAACGAAAGCCGGCCCATCCACACCGGCAGCCTTTTTGAGGTGGACGAGAGCGGACTGACCGTCGTGTCGGTGGACGGTTACCGGCTGGCCCTGCGGCATGAGGCCATCGAAAAGAAGGAGGGCGCCGAGACGTTCTCCTTCGTGGTGCCCGGCGCGGCCCTGAGCGAGGTGGAAAAAATCTGCGCCGACAGCGACGAGAGCGCCAGCGTCACCCAGGGCGCGCGGCATGTGATGTTTAAGTTGGGCAGCACCATGCTGGTCTCCCGCCGGCTGGAGGGAGAATTTCTGGCGTACCGCCAGGCCATCCCCCGCAACAACACCATTCAGGTAGAGGGGGATACCAGGGCCCTGATCTCCTCCATCGACCGCGTCTCCCTCATCATCAGCGACAAGCTGAAAAGTCCGCTGCGCTGCATCTTCGACGACGGGGTGCTGAACATCTCCACCAAGACCGCCATCGGAGACGCCGCCGACGTGTGCCCGATCTCCGGAGACGGCAAGGGGCTGGAGATCGGCTTCAACAACAAGTACCTGATGGACGCCCTCAAGGCCGCCCCCGCGGACCGGGTCCGCCTGGAGCTGACCACCGGCGTCTCCCCCTGCGTGATCCTGCCCACCCAGGGCGACGAGAACTTTCTGTACATGGTGCTGCCCGTTCGGCTGAAGGCGGGAGACTGATGGAACGGAGGCCCTACCGCAGAAAAGTTCAGTTCTATGAGACGGACGGCATGGGCATCGTCTACCATGGGAATTATATCCATTGGATGGAGGAGGCCCGCACCGATTTTATGGAGCAGCTGGGCTGCGGCTATGAGACGCTGGTGGACGCGGGCATCGACATCGCCCTGACCGACGTCAGCTGCCATTACCGCTCCATGACCCGCTTTGGGGAGCATGTGGATGTTTTTCTGAGCATTACCGCCCTTTCCCCGGCCAGGCTGGCCCTGGCTTACCGGATGGTGGACGTTGAGACGGGGACACTGCGGTGCGAGGGGGAGAGCCGCCACTTTTTCTACGACCGGAAGAAGGGACGGCCGGCCGCGCTCAAGCGGCTGCGGCCGGAGCTGTATCAACGATTTGAGGCCCTGGCGGGCAAGGAGGGCGCATGGAAGAGCGAGATGTGAAGATCATCACCGAGTTTATCCGTCTGGACGCGCTGCTGAAGTTCGAGGGGCTCACCGAGACCGGCGGGGAGGCCAAGGAGCTGATCCAGGCCGGCGGCGTGCTGGTCAACGGGGCCGTCTGCACACAGCGGGGGCGGAAGCTGCGCAGCGGGGATACCGCCCAGCTCGGGCCCGTGAAGCTGAGGATCCTATGATCGTCCGCTCCATCTCTCTGGATTTTTTCCGCAATTACCTGCACCTGGAGGCCGGGTTCCACCCGGGCGTCAACGTGATCTACGGGGAGAATGCCCAAGGGAAGACCAATCTGCTGGAAGCAGTGGCGTATTTGTCCACCGCGTCTTCCCACCGGGCCCGGTATGACCGGGAATTGATCCAATTCGGGGTGGACCACGCCTTTGTGCAGGCCCAGGTCAGCGCCCGGCAGCGGGATTTTACGCTGGAGGCCCGCCTCTCCCGGGGCGGGCGGCGGCAGCTGTTCTCCAACGGCGTGCGCCTCAAGTCCGCCGGGGAGCTGGCGGGGGTGCTGAACACCGTTCTGTTTTGCCCGGAGGATCTGTACCTGATCCGGGAGGGGGCCTTAGTGCGCCGGCGGTTTCTGGACGGCTGCATCAGCCAGCTGCGCCCCCGGTATGCCGAGGCCCTGGCCGAGTACCGCAGGCTTTATGAGCACAAGACCCGCATCCTCCGGGACGGTACGGAAAAGCCCTCCCTGCTGGACGCGCTGGACGAATTCAACCTCCGCATGGCCCAGACGGGGGCGGTGCTCATCCATTACCGGGCCCACTTCGTCAAGCGCCTGCGGGAGGTCACGCCCGCCATCCATCTGGATTTTTCCGGAGGCCGGGAGCGGTTGGAGCTGCATTATGAGACGGTGAAGACCGTGACCGATCCGGAGGCCGCCCCGCGGGAGATCCTGCCCCAGCTGCTGGAGCATCAGGAGCGGCACCGGCAGGCCGAACTGGAGTCCCGGCAATGCCTTTCCGGCCCCCATAAGGACGATTTGGACGTGGAGATCGACGGGAAAAGCGCCAAGACCTTTGCCTCTCAGGGACAGACCCGCACGGCGGCGCTGTCGTTGAAATTGGCCTGCCGGGAGATTTTTTTTCAGGAGACGGGCGAATGGCCGGTGCTGCTGCTGGACGACGTGCTTTCCGAGCTGGACCCGCGGCGGCAGGCGTTCGTGCTGGGCCGGATCACCAGCGGCCAGGTCTTTATCACCTGCTGCGAGGATATGGGGCTGGGGCGCCTGCGGGAGGGGAAGACCTTCCACATTCACGCAGGAACGCTGGTGTGAGCCCCGCCGCCCGGCGCGGGGGAGAAGGAGGACGCTATGCCGATCATCCTGGCTGGATTCGTTTTGCTGCCGTTTCTGTTGGGGGCGGTGATCCAATATGCGGTCTGCCGCTTTACCCGAAGAAAGCGGTGGCGGGTGCTGCCCGGTCTGGCGGCGGCCGTGCTGGCGCTTCTGATCGCGGCGGGACGGTGGAACCTCTGGGCGTCGGAGCAGGTCTCCCCGCTGACGCAGGTGCTGTTTTTCCCCGGTTTGCCGGCTCTGGCGCTGCTGGCGGGCCTGTTCGCCGGCTGGCGGTTTTGGAAGTGGTTCTGGCGGCCCAGGGTGGTGGACGGCCGGTGAAAGCGGCATTGTATCCGCAGGCAAAGGAGAAACGGACGTATGTATCTGCATTTAGGACAATCGGTGGTCGTGCCCTACCGGGATGTGGTGGGCATCTTCGACCTGGACAACACCAGCGCGTCCCACCGCACCCGCAGGATGCTGGACCAGGCCCAGCGGGAGGGCAGGGTGATCAACGTCTCCGACGAGCTGCCCAAGTCCTTTGTGCTCTGCCGCAGCGGACAGGACGCGCCGGTGGTCTATCTTTCCCAGCTCTCCACCGCCACCCTGCGGGGCCGGGCGGAAAACAATTTATTTGAATAAAGCAGGACGGACCGCCGAAGGCGGCTCCTACAACGCTTTGTAGGGGCGGCCTTTGGCCGCCCGATATCCCAATGGAGGTTATTTGATGTCTGAAACTTTTGAAAACGGCGCCACCCAGGTGGAGCATGAGTACGGCGCATCCGAGATCCAGGTGCTGGAGGGGCTTGAGGCCGTCCGCAAGCGCCCGGGCATGTATATCGGCTCCACCTCGGAGAGCGGACTGCACCATCTGGTATATGAGATCGTGGACAACGCCATCGACGAGGCGCTGGCCGGGTACTGCGACGAGATCACCGTAAAGATCTCCGAGGGGGATATCATCACGGTGGTGGACAACGGCCGCGGTATCCCGGTGGATATCCAGCAGCAGACCGGGAAGCCCGCCCTGGAGGTGGTCTTTACCATCCTTCATGCGGGCGGAAAGTTCGGCGGAGGGGGCTATAAGGTCTCCGGCGGCCTGCACGGCGTGGGCGCCAGCGTGGTCAACGCCCTGAGCGAGTGGCTGGAGGTGCGGGTCTACAAAGACGGGAAGATCTATGAGATGAAGTTTTCCCGCGGCAATGTGACCCAGCCCATGCAGATGGTGGGGGACACCGAGCGCCACGGCACCGAGGTGGTCTTTAAGCCCGACCGGTCCATGTTTGAGATCACCGAGTACAATTATGAAACGCTTCATACCCGCATGCGGGAGGAGGCCTTCCTCAACGCGGGCGTGCGCATCCGCACTATCGACGAGCGCGCCGGCCGGGAGCAGTCCGACGAGATGCACTACGCAGGCGGCATCCGGGAGTTCGTCACCTGGCTCAACCGGGCCAAAACGCCCATCCACGACAGCGTGGTGTATATGTCCGGCAGCCGGGAAGACTCCATGGCGGAGGTGGCCTTCCAGTACAACGACGGGTATAACGAGAGCATCATCTCCTTTGCCAACAACGTGCACACCCCGGAAGGCGGCATGCACGAGGAGGGCTTTAAGCGGGCGCTGACCACCGTGCTCAACAACTACGGCAAAAAGATGAAGATTCTCAAGGACGAGGAGAAGGTCTCCGGCGAAGACTGCCGGGAGGGCCTTACCTGCATCATCTCCGTCAAGCTCACCGACGCCCAGTTTGAGGGCCAGACCAAGGCCAAGCTGGGCAACTCGGAGATCCGCACCCTGGTGGCGGGTATCGTCAGCGACAAGCTGGAGGAATTTCTGGAGGAGAACCCGGGGGTGGGCAAGGCGATCCTGGACAAGGCGCTGATGGCCAACCGCGCCCGGGAGGCCGCCCGCAAGGCACGGGAGTCCATCCGCCGCAAGACCGCGCTGGGCGGAGCCGCCATGCCCGACAAACTGCGGGACTGCAATGAAAACAACCCCGAACTGACCGAAATCTATATCGTCGAGGGCGATTCCGCCGGCGGCTCGGCCACCCAGGGCCGGGATTCCCGCTTCCAGGCCATCCTCCCCCTGTGGGGCAAGATGCTCAACGTGGAGAAGGCCAGGGCCGACAAGGTCTATGGAAACGACAAGCTTCAGCCCGTCATCACCGCGCTGGGCGCGGGCATCGGGGACGAGTTCGACGTGAGCAGGCTGCGCTATCACAAGGTCATCATTATGGCCGATGCCGATGTGGACGGCTCTCATATCCGCACGCTGCTGCTCACCTTCTTCTTCCGCTTCATGCGTCCGCTGATCGAGCACGGCTACGTCTACGCCGCCGTGCCGCCGCTGTTCAAGCTCAGCCGCGGCAAGACCACCCGGCTGGCCTTCTCGGAGGAGGAGCGGGACCGTATCTCCGGCGAGCTGCGGGGCGATAACCCCAACGCCAAGGTGGACATCTCCCGCTTTAAGGGCTTGGGCGAAATGAACCCCCATGAGCTGTGGGAGACCACCATGGACCCGGAGAAGCGCACGCTGAAGCGCATCGAGCTGGACGACGCCATCCGGGCCGACGAGACGTTCTCCATCCTCATGGGCGAGAAGGTGGAGCCCCGCAAGGAATTCATCGAGCGCAACGCCAAATACGCCGTGAATCTGGACTACTGAGCAGGAGAGGAGCGGTGTCAAGATGAAAAAAGCAAGTGTGGTCGCCCTTTGCACGGCGGCGTGCCTCACGCTGTCCGCCTGCGGGAGCACCCCGGCTGTGGATACGCCGAAGCAGGCCCCCACCGCCGCCGTACAGACCACCGCGCCCAGCCCCTCCGACGAGCTTGAGCCGTCGCCCACGCCGGAAGCGACCTCGGAGCCGCCGCAGATGTCCATGCTGAGCGAGGAGAACGCCCCCGCCCGGGCGGCCTATGGCGCCGCGCTGAAAAAGCTGCTGGACACCGGGGTTCTGCCCGACGGGACCGGCGATTCCGGCGGCTATATTGGGAGTATCGAGGATAGAGAAAGAATGGCGCAAAACCGATTTTCCGTCTGCGACGTGGACGGGGACGGGAGGGAGGAGCTGATCCTTCTCTACACCACCACAATCGTGGCCGGGGAGCGGGGCTTCGTCTATGATTGGGACGAGGCGACGGGAGAGCTTCGCAAGCAATTGGAGGAATTTCCCCTGCTGACCTTTTACGATAATGGCGCCGTTATGGCGGGCTGGTCCCACAACCAGGGAAAGGGCGGCTCCTTCTGGCCCTACTTCCTCTACCAATACCTGCCCGAGACCGACAGCTACCAGCAGGTGGGCGCGGTGGACGCCTGGGATAAGGCCCTTGGCCTGGAGGGATACCCGGACGAGGTGGACGCCAGCAAGACCGGGTTCGTCTACTACATCACCACCGAAGGGGACATCACGTGGGATCATCCGGTGGACGCGTCCCAATACCAGGCGTGGCTGGCCCCCTACCTGGGGGAGGCCAGGGAGCTTTCCATTCCCTATGTGGAGCTGACGGCGGAGCAGATCCAAATGCTGCAGACGCCGGGCTGATCAGCCGGGACCAGTAAATCCTTTTTGAGTGAGAAAGGCTGTTATTGAATGAGTAAGAAACCACAGTACGATCCCGAGGAGATCCGTTTCCCGGGACAGAAGATCGTCACGTCTCCTCTGGTGCCCGAGATGGAGCAGTCCTATATCGAATATGCCATGAGCGTCATCGTAGGCCGGGCCCTTCCCGACGTGCGGGACGGGCTCAAGCCGGTCCACCGGCGCATCCTCTACGCCATGTACGAGGATAACCTGACCCACGACAAGCCCTTTAAAAAGTCGGCCACCTGCGTGGGCGACGTGCTGGGCCGTTACCATCCCCACGGCGACGCCAGCGTCTACGATGCGCTGGTCCGCCTGGCCCAGGATTTCTCCATGCGTTACCCTCTGGTGGACGGCCACGGCAACTTTGGCTCCGTGGATGGAGACCCCCCCGCCGCCTACCGGTACACCGAGGCCCGGCTGGACAAGATCTCCCAGGAGATGCTGCGGGACATCGAAAAGGAGACGGTAGACTGGGACCCCAACTTTGACGAATCCCGGAAGGAACCGCGGGTGCTCCCCAGCCGCTTCCCCAACCTGCTGGTCAACGGCTCCAGCGGCATCGCCGTGGGTATGGCCACCAACATCCCGCCCCACAACCTGCGGGAGGTCATCGACGCGGCCGTCTGTGTGCTGGACAACCCCGAGGCCACCCTAGACGACCTGATGGAATACGTCAAGGGACCCGATTTCCCCACCCGGGGCATGATCATGGGCCGGGCCGGCATCCGGCAGGCCTACGCCACCGGGAAGGGACACATCCGGGTCCGGGCCCGTACGGAGTTTGAGGAGTTCGGCAACAACCGCACCCGCATCATCGTCACCGAGATCCCCTATCAGGTCAACAAGCGCATGCTTATCAAGAACATGGCCGACCAGGTGGAGGACAAGCGCCTGGAGGGGATCTCCGACATTCGGGACGAGTCGGACCGCAACGGCATGCGCATCGTCATCGAGCTGAAGAAGGACGCCAACGCCCAGGTGGTGCTCAACCGGCTGTTTGCCCAGACCCAGCTCCAGATCACCTTCGCCATCAACATGCTGGCGCTGGTCAACAACCAGTCCCAGCCCCGCATCCTCTCCCTGCGGCATATCCTGGACGAATACCTGGCCTTCCAGGAGGAGGTCATCCTCCGGCGCACCAAGTTCGACCTGCGCAAGGCGCAGGAGCGGGCCCACCTGCTGGAGGGACTGCTCATCGCCCAGGACAATATCGACGAGGTCATCCGGATCATTCGCCAGAGCTATGACAACGCCAAGGAAAACCTGATGGCGCGCTTCGGCCTGGACGACGTGCAGGCCCAGGCCATCTGCGAAATGCGCCTGATCGCCCTTCAGGGCCTGAACCGGGAGAAGCTGGAGGCCGAGTACAAGGAGCTGGAGGAGCGCATCGCCTACTTCAACCAGCTGCTCAGCGACGAGGGCCTTTTGAAACAGGTGCTCAAGGACGAACTGACCGAGATCCGCAGCAAATACGGCGACGACCGGGTCACCGAGATCGCCTTTGCCGAGGACGATCTGGACGTGGAGGACCTGATCGAGGAGGAGGAGTGCGTCTTCACCCTCACAGCCGCCGGGTATATCAAGCGCACCCCCGTTTCCGCCTACAAGGCCCAGCGCCGGGGCGGCAAGGGCATCACCGCCCAGACCCTTAAGGACGAGGACTATGTGGAAACGGTCTTCACCGCCTCCACCCATGATTTTATCCTCTTCTTTACCAATAAGGGCCGGGTCCACCGGAAGAAGGGCTATCAGATCGCCGAGGCGGGGCGCACGGCCAAGGGCACCTACATCGGCAATGTGCTGCCGGTGGAGCAGGATGAGAAGGTCACCGCCATGATCCACCTGCGGGAATTCCCCGAAGACCGCTACCTGGTCATGGTGACCCGAAACGGCACGGTAAAGCGCATCCAGCTCTCCGCCATCAATACCGCCCGCAAGGCGGGCATCCGCTGCATCACCCTGGACGAGGGGGACGACCTGATCTGCGTGCGGGAGACCGACGGGGAGCAGTGCATCCTCATCGCCACCCACGACGGGATGGCCATCTGCTTCCTGGAGAACGACGTGCGCTGCATGGGCCGGGACGCCTGCGGCGTGCGGGGCATCAACCTGCGCCCGGGGGACTATGTCATCGGCGCCGCCCGGGCCAAGTACGACCATCAGGTGCTGATGGTCACCGAGAACGGCTACGGCAAGCGCACCCTGATGGACGAGTATATCCGCGCCGACGGCCCGCAGAAGCGGGGCGGCTTCGGCCTGAAGGGCTACCAGGTCACCGAGAAGACCGGCCCGGTGGTGGGCGTCAAGGTGGTCAGCGACGAGGACGATATCCTGGTCATCAGCGACGCCGGCGTCATCATCCGCATGGCCGTGTCCGGCATCTCCGTCTACGGCCGCGCCGCCCAGGGCGTGAAGATCATGAACCTGGAGGAGGGGGTCAAGGTCATCTCCTTCGCCCGCACCGACCATGAGGAGGAGGAAGACTCCGGCGAGGCCGCCGAGGAGGGCTGAAATGAGACGAAACCGGCGTATGACCTATCGGCCCAGTAAGAGCCAGGCCGTCTTCGGCGGCGTGGTGGGGATCCTTTTCGTGCTGATCGGCCTGTTTGTGGCGATTCCCACCTTCGGTCCCTTCGGAATCCTCTGGACGCTGATCGCCGTCGGGATCACGGGCATGAATTTTTATCAGGCCTTCGGCAAGAGCTATGTGGGCCCCGAGATCCGCATCGAAGAGGACGGGGCGGAGGAGCAGACCTGCGCCCCCGCTTCCCCCCAGGCCCGGCTGGAACAGCTGCGCGCGCTCTATGACCAGCGTCTGATCACCCAGGAGGAGTACGAGCAGAAGCGGAAGGAAATTTTGAACGAGCTGTAAGGGGCCGCGGGGCAAACCGCCATCTGCGCCGGGGCGTGCTCCGGCGATCCCGGCCCTAGGCGGTTAAGCGATTACCGGGCGGAAGTGGCCGGCGCACGCTGCCGCGTGCGGCAGGACCGCCCCCAAGGAGGGTATATGAAAACGGTCACCATCTATACGGACGGGGCGTGCTCCGGCAATCCCGGCCCCGGCGGATGGGGGGCCATCCTGCAATACGGGGCGGTTCAGAAGGAACTTTCCGGCGGGGAGGCCCACACCACCAACAACCGCATGGAGCTTACCGGCGTCATCACCGCCCTGGAGGCGCTGAAGCAGCCCTGCGCCGTGGAGCTCTATTCCGACTCCAAGTACGTCGTCGACGCGCTGGAGAAGGGCTGGGCCAAGGGCTGGAGGGCCCGGGGCTGGATCAAGTCCGATAAGAAACCGGCCCTGAACAGCGATCTGTGGGGGCGCCTGCTGGAGCTGTGCGAATACCATACGGTGCGCCTGCACTGGGTCAAGGGCCACGCCCAGAACCAGTATAATAACCGCTGCGACGAGCTGGCCGTGGCGGAGAGCCGGAAGTATCAATAGGAAAAACGCAGCAAAGCCGTGCGCAGATGCGCACGGCTTTGCTGCTGCAGAAGCGGCGTTTCCGCTTTTGCGGCCGCGGGGCGGAGCGGTCAGGGCGCGTCCTGCTCCCGGAGCTTTTTCAGATAGCGTATTTTTTTGCGCCGGTACCAGACGCAGTTGAACACATTGCCCAGGATCAGAATATTACCGCAGAGATAGAGCCAGACCAGCAGGATGATGACCGAGGCCAGGGACCCGTACACCAGGGAATACCGGGAGGACATGCCGATGAACCAGGAGAACAGGGCCGAGGCGGCCACCAGGGCGGCGGAGGAGAGCACCGCGCCGGTCAGAAGGGGGGGACGGGGCTTGCCCCGGGGGGCGGACATGCGGTAGACTACCATCACGAACAGGAGCACCAGGCAGAACAGGATGAGAAAGCGCAGCCACTGCCAGTCCCAGGGCAGGGTGCCGCTGTTCAGGTGGAACAGCTGCTCCGCCAGCTGAAACAGCCACTCGCCGGTGAGCAGGACGGCCAGGGAGAGGTAGATCGTGACGAGAAAGAGGATGGAAAACGCCACGCTGGCCACGATCTGCCACACGCCCCGGTAGCTCTTGCGTTCGTAGATCTCGCCCATAATGTTCATCAGGGCGCGAAACGCCGCCGAGGAGGAGAAGAGCGTCATCACCACCCCCGCCGCCAGCAGGCCGGAAGACTGGTTGGTGGTAATATAGCTGACGTAATCGGCCAGAATGCTGACCGTTTCCTTTGGAAAAAAGGGAGCGGCGGCCTCCATCAGGGTGTTGATATCCACGTGGAGCAGACCGATAAAGGCGTTGAGACAGATGAGGATGGGGAAAAAGGTGAGAATGAGGAAATAGGCCAGTTCCGCCGCGGAGCGGGCCACCCGCTTGGAAAAATAGATATCCGCCAGTTCCAGGGCAAATTTGACCGGCTCCTTTTGCAGCAGGTCCTTCAAAGGAACACCTCCTCACCGTAACAGGATAACCGCATCAAGCAGCAAAAAACCGCCTGCATGTGCAGGCGGTTTCTGTTGACCCAGGTCCGGTCAGGCCAGCTTGTTGAGCTTGAGGGTCATAGCGCTCTTCTTGCGCGCGGCGTTGTTCTGGTGCAGAAGACCGTGGCCCGCAGCCTTGTCAACCGCCTTGACGGCCACCTTGTAAGCGCCCTCGGCCTCGCTGCGGTTGCCTTCGGCCACCGCGGCCTCGAACTTCTTGATGTCGGTCTTCAGCGCGGACTTAGCGGCCTTGTTCTGCGCAGCCTTGGTTGCGTTGACCAGGACACGCTTTTTGGCAGACTTAATATTCGGCAAACCAAACACCTCCTCCGATGACGATATGATTTGATACACAGTTTGCCCGTGCAGATATTTATTGTAACAGCCAAACCCCAAAATTGCAACTATTTTTTTTGATTTTTTCTCACCTTTTTGCATAGGACCTGCGCTTGGGCAAAAAATAGTACCAAATTGGGAAGACGGCACCATATCTTGTGCCGCGAAAGGAGTACTGCACATGTTGAAACGGCGGACAGACCTGGCGGTGGAGGCCACACAGCTCTGGCAGGAGCAGGCGGGGGAGACCACGCAGCTCAGAGGCGTGCAGGCCAGGGACAGCGTGCGGGAGGGCTACAAGGTCACGACTGTGCGTATCCTGGACGAAAGCGGCGCCCAGGCCCTGGGCAAGCCGGTGGGGACCTATATCACGGTGGAGCTGGATGGCCTGCTGCGCCGGGAGGAGGACGCGTTTCCCCGGGCGGCCCGGGCGCTGGCGGCGGAGCTGCGCGGCCTGCTGGACCTGAAGGAGGGGGACGCGGTGCTGGTGGCGGGCCTGGGCAACCGGGCCATCACGCCGGACGGGATCGGCCCCAAGGCCGCCGACCATACCCTGGTCACCCGCCATCTGGTGGAGCGGGTCCCGGAGCAGTTCGGCGCGTTCCGGCCCGTGTCCGCCCTGGCGGCGGGGGTGCTGGGCACCACCGGCATGGAGAGCGGGGAACTTATTTCCGCCGTGGTGGAAAAGACCCGCCCGGCCTGCGTGCTGGCGGTGGACGCTTTGGCGTCCCGGAGCCTGCGCCGGGTGGGGCGGACGGTGCAGCTCTCCGATACCGGCATCGTCCCCGGCTCGGGCGTGGGCAACCACCGTATGGCCCTGAACCGGGAGACGCTGGGGGTGCCCGTCATTGCCATCGGCGTGCCCACGGTGGTGGACGCGGCTACCCTGGCCTGCGACCTGCTGAGCGAGGCGGGCCGGGAGGACCTGGACCCGGCGGCCCTGTCCGGGGCGGGGGAGAACCTGATCGTCACCCCCCGGGAGGTGGATACCCAGGTCGGCGACCTGGCCAAGGTAATCGGATACGGGATCGATCTGGCGCTGCAGAGCGGCCTGGACGTGGCGGATATCGACCTGCTGCTGAGCTGATGCGCCCCGCCTGCCCGGAGGGTTTTGCTTGACGCTCCGGGGAAAAGGTGATACAATACCCATCACGAAGGAAAGGCAAGGACCGGGAGGAGTACCCCGGGACCCGTTTCAGAGAGGAGCCGGGCGGTGCGAGGCTCTGCGGGAACCGGCGGGAAGGCGCCCGCGAGCCGCGGGGCGGAAATGCCCCGCCGGACCCGCCGTTACCGGGCAAGAGCGCGGGATTTCCCCGGAAATCCCGAATTCAGGTGGCACCGCGGACAACGTTCGCCCTGAGCAGATGCTCAGGGCGTTTTGTTTTGCGCAGAAATTACCATAAAGGAGTGCGTTTCGATGAAAAATACGGAAAAGACCATGGAGCAGGTCGTCAACCTCTGCAAGGGGCGGGGGTTCGTCTATCCGGGCAGCGAGATTTACGGCGGGCTGGCCAATTCCTGGGATTACGGCCCCCTGGGCGTGGAGCTGAAGAACAACGTCAAGCGCGCCTGGTGGAAAAAGTTTGTCCAGGAGAGCCCCTGCAACGTGGGCCTGGACGCCGCCATCCTCATGAATCCCGAGGTGTGGGTGGCCTCCGGCCATGTCTCCACCTTCAACGACCCGCTGATCGACTGCAAGGCCTGCAAAATGCGCCACCGGGCCGACAAGCTCATCGAGAACTGGTGCGCGGAGAACGCCCGTACCGACGTGAACGTGGAAGCCATGGCCCAGGACGAGCTGGTGGCCTTTATCCGGGACAACGGCGTTACCTGTCCCGGCTGCGGCAAGAGCGATTTTACCGATATCCGCAAGTTTAACCTCATGTTCAAGACCCACCAGGGCGTCACCGAGGACAGCAGCACCGAGGTCTATCTGCGCCCCGAGACGGCCCAGGGCATCTTTGTCAACTTCCCGGCCATCCAGCGCACCACCCGCAAAAAGCTGCCCTTCGGCGTGTGCCAGGTGGGCAAGTCCTTCCGCAACGAGATCACCCCGGGCAACTTTATCTTCCGCATCCGGGAGTTCGAGCAGATGGAGCTGGAGTTCTTCTGCCAGCCGGGCACCGACCTGGAGTGGTTCTCCTACTGGCGGGAGTTCTGCCATCAGTGGCTGCTGAACCTGGGCATCAAGGACGAGGACCTGCGCCTGCGGGACCACGAGCCGGAGGAGCTGGCCTTCTATTCCAAGGCGACCACCGACTTTGAGTTTTTATTCCCCTTCGGCTGGGGCGAGCTTTGGGGCGTGGCCGACCGCACGGACTATGACCAGAAGCAGCATCAGGAGCACTCCGGCAAGGACCTGACCTACTTCGACCAGGAGAAGAACGAGCACTATATCCCCTACGTGATCGAGCCCTCCCTGGGCGCCGACCGGGTCACGCTGGCGTTCCTGGTGGAAGCCTACGACGAGGAGGTCGTGGACGCCGAGAAGAACGACGTGCGCACCGTCATGCGCTTCCATCCGGCCCTGGCCCCCTTCAAATGCGCGGTGCTGCCCCTGTCCAAGAAGCTGGGGGAGAAGGCGCTGGAGCTGCGGGATGCGCTGGCCCGCGACTTTATGGTGGACTACGACGAGGCCGGCTCCATCGGCAAGCGCTACCGCCGTCAGGACGAGATCGGAACGCCCTTCTGCATTACGGTGGATTTCCAGACCGTGGGGGACGACAAGACCGAGGCCGACCACTGCGTCACCGTCCGGGAGCGGGACACCATGGAGCAGGTCCGGATCCCCATCGATCAGGTCAAGGCCTATATCGCCGAGCGTGTGAAGTTCTGAAAACAACCGGAAGCCGCCGGACACAGCTGTGTCCGGCGGCGTCCGGGTGTTCCCCGGGCGTCC
>NZ_JALFGV010000080.1:0-15960 GCF_022777125.1 Lawsonibacter sp. | reverse complement strand
GAAAAGTCGCCCTGTCCGTCATGAGAGGTGTCATTTCCGACGCGCATGTCGCCGGAAATGACGGAGTTTCCTTTCCTTCCGTCGTCTGCGGACGACTCAACTCTGCGAGGCTCTTCTCCAGGAGGGTTTTTCAACAGCCTGAACAGCCCCCGGCATAGCCGGGGGCTGTTGAAGCATTCCGATTCAGGTCCCTTCCGTTTGGGCGCCGTCGTCCTCTCTGAGATCGGCCAGGGTCAAGGACATCAGGTCCTCCTTGCCGGGAGCCTCCAGAGCGGCCACACGGTCGGATTGGCGGGAGACCGCACGTTCGAAAACATTGCGCACATCACGGGCGTTTCCGAAGTTCTCGTCCCGTTCCTCATACAGCTCGCGGAAATACGTTCCGGCGTATTCTTCTGCTTCATCACTGAGCGTATATCCGTTTTTTGCGCACATGGACTGAAAAATGGCCATGAGCTGCCCGCCATTGTAATCTTCAAAGTAAAAATATTTGTTGAAGCGGCTCTCCAGGCCGGGGTTTGCGTGGATGAACGTTCCCATCAGCTCGGTGTACCCGGCCACAATGACGATCAGGTCGGCGCGGTGATCCTCCATGCCCTTGAGCAGCGTCTCGATGGCTTCCTTCCCGAAGTCGTTGGGGGCATCCTGATTGGCCAGGGCATAGGCCTCGTCGATGAAAAGAACCCCGCCCAGCGCTTTTTGGATTACCTCGCCCGTCTTGATGGCCGTCTGTCCCACAAACCCGGCCACCAGGCCGGAACGGTCCACCTCCACCAGCTGGCCCTTGGAGAGGACCCCGATGGCATGGTAAATCTTCGCCAGCAGGCGGGCCACGGTGGTCTTGCCGGTCCCGGGGTTGCCCAGAAAGACCAGGTGCAGAGACATGGGGGGAATGGGCAGCTCATGTTCCTGACGCAGCTTGCGCACCTTGACCAGGTTGATCAGGCTTTTCACATCGGCCTTGACCTTGTCCAGACCGCACAGCCCGTCCAGCTCGGCCATCAGCTCTTCCAGGCTGGGAGCGGGCGCCTGCTCCGCCTCGGTCTGAGGCGCCGCCTCTCCGCCGCCGGCTACGGCGGCGGCGGGGGCCGCCTCATCCCCGGGCCCATCCGCCTCAGGACGTTTGGAAATGAAATCCTTGGCGTCCAGCGGGGCTTTTCCGCCCTTGAGCCCATCCCGGTCGCACAGGGCAGAGAGGCTGTCGGCGCAGGCGTTGACGAATCCCGCCTCCTCCTCGCTGACCACATCGTCCACAGCGGCGAAAAGCAGCTGCATCAGCGTCATCAGGTCGATGAACCGCCGGGCCAGATGGGTACCGGAGACTTTGTCGCTGGCCCGCATGCGGGCAAAAAAGGGAGGCGGCTGAAAGCCGGGGTACTCGCTCACCGCGGTGGAAAGCTCCCAGAACAGGATGGCGGGCACCGGGTTTCCCTTGGTATAGATGGCGTTATAGTACTCCACATGGCGCGGTGTGATGGACGCGCCGTCCCGTCCCCAGACGCCAAGCGTACAGGCACGAAAGAAGATGTCCACCTCCTGGGTGAACTTTATGCGCAGGGTGGCATCGGTGATCTGCCGCCGGAAGGCGGCCACCCCGTCGCTGTATTGCTTATGCACCTCGGCGGCGCTCAGGGATCCCTTCAAGTTCATGCACCTCGTTTCTTTGCTATTATATCCCAAAGACAGGCCCTGCGCAAGAAGTGCTTACGTCTGCCGGTGCTCCGGAAAGAACCGCCGGTCGGTCTGTGGAACACCGGACGGGAAGCGGTTGACATAAATGTTAAAAAACCTTTACATTTTGCGCCCCGGCGTTGACGGCTGTGTTCCGAGCGTGTAGAATGATAGCAAAGTATGTCTGAAGGAGGAATTCCATATGGCAGCGAAGCGTACCGCCGGTACCCGGCAGGAAATGATTCACTGTGACAAATGCGGCGAGGATTATGCCGCTTCCTATAAAAGCTGCCCGTTCTGCGACGAGATGGAATATGAGGAGGAAGGCCGTCCGCGGGGCGGCCGGCGGCTGGCGGGCAATACCCGGGGCGGCGGTTACGGCGGCGGCCCTTCCGTCGGACGGATCATCCTGACGGTGCTCTCGCTGGCTCTGATCGTGGCCGCGGTCATGATCGTCATCTCCATCATCAAGCCGCTGGTGGACCGGGGACAGACCACCCTGCCGGAGGATTCTCCGGCTCAGAACACCCAGCAGCTGGATTCCCCGGCGCCCGGCGAGACCGGTACGCCGGGGGATACCACGCCGCCGGAGGCCTCCGTGGAACCTGCAATCCCCGACGATCAGACCGCCACCGGGTTTACCCTGAGCAAGTCCGAGTTTACGCTCAGCGATACCTGGCCGGATCCCATTACCCTGACGGTGACCTTCCTCCCGGCCGGGTCCACCGGTACGATCACATGGACCAGCAGCGACCCGGAGATCGCCGCAGTGGATGAAAACGGCAAGGTGAGCCATGGGACCAAGACGGGGACCGCAACCATTACCGCCGCCATGGCGGGGGGCATCACCCAGACTTGCAAGGTCTACAACTCCGTCACCAGCGGCGCCGCGTCCTCCGCCGGCGGGACCAGTACCGCCCTCTCCCTGAACAAGACGGATTTTACCTTCTCCAGCAAGAGCGAGCCTGCCGTGTATATGAAGGTAAACGGCACCTCCTCCGCGCCCAGCTGGAGCATCGGGGATACTTCAGTGGCCACCATCTCCGCCGACGGCGTGGTCCGGCCCGTGGGCCGGGGCACCACGACCATCACCTGCAAGGTGGACGGCCAGACCCTGAAGTGCATCGTCCGCTGCAACTTCTGAGCATACATACAGAACGACCCGCTCTCCGCCTGTGCGGAGAGCGGGTCGTTTATCCGAAGGCGCGGCGCAGCCGGTCCAGCTGGGCCGGTTCTTCCACCCAGTGCTCCGTGTAACCGCAGTTCAGGCAGACGTGGCGGATGACCGGGATCTTTCCCAGCAGAGTCACGCTGGAAGTGTAGATGTTATTGCCGGAGGCATAGCGCCCCGGCGTGTCCGGGATGCGCAGGATGTCGCCGGCGCCGCACTTGGGACAGCGATGCGTATGCAGCATGCGCTTACAGCTCCTTTCGCTCATAGATGTGCCGGGCGATCCCGTAAGACACGGCAAAGGCGGCCGCAGCCAGGAGCGCAAGAAGCGCCACAGCCGCCCGGGCGGGCGCCTGCGGGAGACGGAGCCCGCCGCGGTGGAGCTGCCACAAAAGCATCCCGCCGCCGACCACGGCAATGCATACCGCCATGATGGCGAAACGCCCCTTTTCAGCTCCATGCTTCAGCAGGACCGGAAGAAGCACCGCATCGATGCCCAGTGCCACGCTGCCGCAGCATAGGACGGCATACAGGGCGGTGGGGAGGGGCTCTCTCAGCAGCCCCAGGCCCACCAGCAGGGTGATGAGAGCCGACACCAGCAGCAAGCCCAGCAGCAGGAGCAGGAGAGAAAAGAGGTACTTGGCGGCCACCACGCCCCGCCGCCCCGCCGGGGTGGCGGCGGCGTATTGGCCCCAGCGGGCCTGCTCATCATAGGAAAACGAGGTGATGGGGAGCATGGTGGCAAAAAGAACCACCATGCCGGGCAGGATGGAGGCGCTCAGGAAGCCGCTGACTGCGATGACCGTATAGAAGACGGCGAGCACCAGAACGTACAGCAGCTGCTTTTTCAACAGGAGAAAGTCTTTATAGATCAGCGCGTACATATCCGCTCCCTCACAGCTCCTTTTTTTCGTAGATCCCCTGGGCGATCCAGTAGGAGAGCACGAAAGTGCCCACGGCCAGGATCGCCAGCAGGGCGGGCAGGGCGTTTGCCAGCCAGGCGGGCGGCCGGGGCAGGCCGCCCTGCTGCTGGGCCAGCTTGCCCAGCAGCATGCAGCCCCCGAAAATGACGATGAAGAAGATCATGCTGATGGTACGGCTCTTTTCCGCGCCGAACCGGAACAGCAGCGGCAGGAGGATGGCGTCCATGACCATGGCCACGCCCATGCAGGCCCCCACGGCTGCCAGCAGGTCGGCAAGCGGCTCTGTGAGCAGCCCGGTCAGCGACAGGATCGCGGCCAGAACGGCTACCAGGACGGCGCAGGCTGCCAGGACCAGCAGCGTAAAGAGGTATTTGGCCGCCACCACGCCGCTCCGACCGGCGGGGGTGGCGGCGGCGTACCGCCCCCAGTGGGCCTGGTCGTCATAGGCAATGGAGCTCATGGGAACCATCATGGCGATGACCGCCACCAAAGCGGAGAGAATGGAAGCGGGGAACACACCGGTCACGGCCAGTACGCCGTAGACCACAAAGAAGGCCAGATAGTAGCCCAACTGCTTTTTCATGACAAAAAAGTCCTTGCAGATCAGTCCGCGCATGACGCATCCCCCTTTACGGTGAAGAGCATGATCTCCTCCAGAGTCACAGGGTCCACTGTGAGCTGCGGATAACGGCGGCAGAACGCGCGCCGGTCTTTGATCAGCGCTTCGCAGCCAAACTGGCTCACCCGTTTGCCGGCCAGCAGGGCCGGGTCCACCGCAGCCAGGTCGCTCCGGGCGCAGACCAGCCGCCCGTAGGTGTCCAGCAGTTCATCCTTGGCGCCCTGCACGGCGACCTTGCCCTTGTGCAGGTAGGTCACGTAGTCGGCCACCTTTTCCAGATCGCTGGTAATATGGCTGGAGATGAGGATGGCATGCGTTTCCTCCTGGATGAACGCCAGAAACTCATCCAGGATCTCGTCCCGCACCACCGGGTCGAGCCCGCCGGTGGCCTCATCCAGGATCAGCAGCCGGGGCCGGGCGGACAGCGCCGAAGCGATGGAGAGCTTCATTTTCATCCCCTTGGAGTATTCCTTGATGGTCTTATCCCGGGGCAGGCCGAATTTGCGCAGATAATCCTCGAAGCACGCGCTGTCCCAGCGCCGGTAGATCCTGGACAGGATTTTCCCCACCTCGCAGGCGCGGAGGGTCTCATGGAAGGTGCACTCGTCCAGCACGACCCCGATCTGCTCCTTGACGGCGCGCTCCTCTCTGAGATTGTCCATGCCCAGCACCCGGATGGTCCCGCTGTCCCGGCGGATCAGGTTCAGAATACATTTGATCGTGGTGGATTTACCGGCGCCGTTCTCGCCGATCAGGCCCATGATGGTACCGCCGGGAACGGCCAGGGATACGTCGTCCAGGCGGAAGGAACCGTACTGTTTGCTCAGATGTTC
Source organism: Lawsonibacter sp. (assembly GCF_022777125.1). Classification (NCBI taxonomy): domain Bacteria; kingdom Bacillati; phylum Bacillota; class Clostridia; order Eubacteriales; family Oscillospiraceae; genus Lawsonibacter; species Lawsonibacter sp. The sequence continues at coordinate 10,743 of NZ_JALFGV010000080.1, read as the reverse complement.
GATCTCCAATGCGTAGTTCATCATGACTCGTCTCCATATAAAAGGTTGAGGGTCTCGGTCATTTCGCCCAGAGTGACGCCGCCGGTCTTGGCTGCGTCCACTGCCCGGGAGAGATGTTCTTCCACCCGGCGCAGGGTATCCTCCCGCACCAGCTCCAGGTTGCGGGGGGCAACAAAGCACCCTTTTCCCGGAATCGTGGTCAGAAAGCCGTCCCGTTCCAGTTCTTCATAGGCGCGCTTGGTGGTGATCACGGAAATACGCAGCTCCTTGGCCAGCAGCCGCATGGAGGGCAGGGCCTCGCCCTCCCGCAGCTCGCCCCGCAGAATGAGGCCCTTCACCTGCCGGGTAATCTGGTCATAGATGGGTATGCCGCCGGAATTGCGGATGATGATGTCCATGATGCACCTTCTTGTTGTTTTACTGTATATATTCAGCATGTACAGTATATACGCAGCGGGGACGTTTGTCAATAGGATGCGACCATTTTATCCGTCAAGACAGAACGGCGGCCTGGGACAGGGAATCCTATCCCTGCTTCTTTTTGGTTTTTCGAAAAAACGGAGAAAGCGGAAGCCGCATGCGGCTTCCGCTTTCTCCCTGCTTTACAATGGATTACTTGTGGTCCACACCGTACATATACTGGATCAGGTCCAGTACCTTGTTGGAGTAGCCCATTTCGTTGTCATACCAGGACACGACCTTCACGAAGGTGTCGGTCAGGGCGATGCCGGCGCCGGCATCGAAAATGGAGGTGCGGGGATCGCCCAGGAAGTCGGAGGAGACCACGGCGTCCTCGGTATAGCCCAGGATGCCCTTCAGCTCGCCCTCGGAGGCGGCCTTCATGGCAGCGCAGATTTCATCGTACTTCGCGGGCTTGGCCAGGTTGACGGTCAGGTCCACCACAGACACGTCGAGAGTGGGCACGCGCATGGACATGCCGGTCAGCTTCCCGTTGAGGGAGGGGATGACCTTGCCCACGGCCTTGGCGGCGCCGGTGGAGGAGGGGATGATGTTGCCGGAAGCCGCGCGGCCGCCGCGCCAGTCTTTCTTGGAAGGGCCGTCCACGGTCTTCTGGGTGGCGGTGGTGGAGTGGACGGTGGTCATCAGGCCCTCGGTAATGCCCCAGTTGTCGTTGAGGACCTTGGCGATGGGGGCCAGGCAGTTGGTGGTGCAGGAGGCGTTGGAGACAAAATCCATGCCGGGATCATAGGCGGTGTTGTTCACGCCCATCACGAACATGGGGGTGTCGTCCTTGGAGGGGGCGGACATGACGACCTTCTTGGCGCCGGCGTCAATGTGGGCCTGGGCCTTCTCCTTGGTCAGGAACTGGCCGGTGGACTCCACCACATACTCGGCGCCCACCTTGCCCCAGGGAATGTTCTTGGGGTCCATCTCAGCGAAGAAGGAAACCTCTTTGCCGTTGACGATGATGGAGTGGTCGGTATAGCTGATCTCGCCCTGGAACTGACCGTGCATGGTATCGTAACGGAGCATGTAGGCCATATAGTCCGGCGTCATGAAGGGGTCGTTGATGCCGACAAACTCAATGTCAGGGCGGCTGATGCCGGCGCGGAACACCAGACGACCGATCCGGCCAAAGCCATTAATGCCAACTTTGATGCTCATAATGAATCTCTCCTTCGTTCTAAATGATTTCTTAAGTCTGTTTTTTTCAGCGCGCCTTCATTATAGACTAATCCTCTGCGCTTGAAAAGAGGAAAAACCGAAAAGTTAATGGGAAATTTGAATGAATTTGCGAGCCGGTTATCGGTAAACGTTGCAGTTTCGACATTTTTCGATCTTTTTCTTGTGCGGCAGACCAATATTTGGTATACTGACCTCGTATCGCAGTTTTGATCCGCTTTTGCACATGCTATCAGTGCTCGACCGTCCATACGAGAGGAGGGCTCGGCGTTGGAGCCGTTATTGGAGGAATGGGGGCCGCTTCTGGTGGAGCAGCTCCGGGAACAGCTGAACAATTTAACTGCGGCGGCGCAGCTTTTAACTCCGGTTGTGCAGGAGTCCGGCGAGGAACGCCACCGGCAGTATCTTGCCATTCTGAACCAAAGCGTATACCGTATGACCCGTACCCTGAACAATGCGGAGTATGCCCAGCTGCCGGAAGGGGAACCGGCCCTGCGCCGGGCGCCGCTGGATCTGGCGGGCCTGTGCCGGGAGCTGGAGCGGCAGGTGACCCCGCTGGCCGCGCTGGCCGGGGTGCAGTTCTCCTACGAGGAGGAGCGCGCCTGTCTGCTGACGGTGGGGGACGCCGCCCTGCTGCGGCGGATGCTGCTCAACCTGATCGCAAATGCCCTGGGGGCGGCGGGGAGCGGCGGGCAGGCCGGACTGCGGCTGGCCGATGCCCGGTCGGCGGCGGTGCTCACCGTGTGGGACAACGGTCCCGGGCTGCCGCCGTGCGCGGAAGGGCGCGGCGCAGAAAGCCTGCTCCGCAGGCCGGACGGCCTGGGGCTCGGGCTGAGCATCGCCCGGCGTGTCGCATCCCTCCACGGCGGCGCGCTGGTTTTGGAACAGCGGGAGGGGCGCGGCCTGCGCTCGGTGGTCTCCCTGCCGGTATGCCCGCCGGAGCGGAATCAGATGCTCAAAACGCCCCAAATGGGCTGCGACCCCACCGGCGGTTTTTCCCCGGTATTGGTGGAACTGTCCGGTGTGCTGCCCTACCAGGCCTTTTTGCCGGAGGACGTGGAATAGGCGCGCATACCAGCGTTTGCTGGAGAAGTCCCGCCGCGTTTTGCACCGGTGGCGCGAAACGGCGTTCCACTCTCTCCCGCCGCGGCGCGCCCGGACGGAAGAGGGGGCGAACGCTCCGCAGTGGTTTCGATGGTCTCAGGCATGCGCGGGACGTTTGGTCCCGCGCATGCTTTTCTCTGCCCGTGCCTGAAATGGCTTGGGGCGGGGCTTGACGCTGGCCGGAGGACGTGGGATAATAAAGGGTAAATCCTGGTGCGAATTTGGGCTTGGGAGTGCTGGCATGACCGACTTTTTGATCAAAACTTTCATCCGGGACAGCGAGCAGGTCCACGACCCGGCGGTGCGGGAGCGCTACGGCGTCCTGTCCGGCGTTGTGGGCATCCTGCTCAATCTGCTGCTTTCGGCGGGCAAGCTCTGTGCCGGGGTGCTCTCGGCTTCGATTTCCATCACGGCCGACGCGTTCAACAATTTATCCGATGCCGGTTCGTCCGTGGTGACGCTGGTGGGCTTCAAGCTGGCGGGCCAAAAGGCAGACGACGGCCACCCCTTCGGCCATGGGCGGCTGGAATACCTGACGGGGCTGCTGGTTTCGCTGGTCATCCTGCTGGTGGGCCTGGAGCTGGGCAAGAGCTCTATTGAGAAGATCCTCCACCCGGAGCCGGTCTCGTTCTCCGTGGTCTCTGTGATCATTCTGGCCATTTCCATCCTGGTGAAGCTATGGATGTGCCTGTTCAACCGCCGGCTGGGCCGCCGCATCGGCTCGGCCGCCATGGCCGCCACCGCGGCCGACTCGCTTTCCGACGTGGCGGCCACTTCCGCCGTGTTGGCCGGAACCCTGGTGGGACGGATGACCGGCCTGGCGATCGACGGCTGGGTGGGCGCCCTGGTGGCGGTATTCATCCTGCGGGCGGGCTGGGGGGCCGCCAAGGATACCATCAATCCCCTGCTGGGCCAGAATCCGGACCCGGAACTGGTGCGGAATATCCAGACCACAGTGCTCTCCCATCCGCAGGTGACGGGAATGCACGATCTGATCATCCACGACTACGGCCCCGGCCGGAGCATGATGTCCTTCCATGCGGAGGTGCCCATCGATTCCGATATCATGGAGGCCCATGATGTGATCGACCACATCGAACGGGAGCTGAAGGACCGGTTCGGGATCGAGACCTCGGTGCATATGGATCCCATCGCCACCAACGACGAGCAGGTCAACCGGGTGCGCGCTCAGGTGGCCGCGCTGGTACAGGTCATCGATCCGGCCATGACGATCCACGATTTCCGCATGACCCGCGGCCCCCTCCATACCAACCTGATCTTCGACGTGGTGGTCCCCCATAAGTGCCCGCTCAGCGACGGAGAGGTGGCCGCACGGATCGAAAAGGCGGTAAAGACGCTGGACGACCATTATTTTGTGGTGCTTCAGCTCGACCGCTCTTACGTAAGCGGGCATTAGCCCTGCGGGAGGCGGACAGGGCAGGCAAAACCCCTTTGCCCGATGCTGCGGCATTCTCTTAACAAAAAATTCACCCAACCGCCGCCCGCGGCAGGTATAATGGCAGCAAACGGCCGGGATGCCGGCCGGCGGGCATGAACGATGCGCACGGACCGCTGTGCGTTTGTCGTATCCAAACCAGTAGACCGCAACAAAAAAGGACGGTGCGCTATGGCTAAAAAGGTCCTCATCGTGGAAGACGAAACCAACATTGCCGAACTGCTCCACCTATATCTGGAGAAAGAAGGATTTGACACGGCGGTAGCCGGGGACGGCGGAAAGGGCGTGGAGCTGTTCCGCTCCTTCCATCCGGACCTGGTGCTGCTGGACATCATGCTGCCGATCATGGACGGCTGGTCCGTGCTGAAAAAGATCCGCGAGAGCGATAAGACCCCCGTCATCATGCTCACGGCCAAGGGAGAGACCCAGGACAAGGTGGCCGGCCTGGAGGGGGGCGCCGACGATTATATCGTCAAGCCCTTTGAGATGAAGGAGGTCCTGGCCCGGATCCATGCGGTGCTCCGCCGCTTCGGCGGCGAGGAGGACAGCGGGGAGAAGAAGCTTACCTTCGACAAGCTGGTCATCAACCTGGATTCTTACGAGCTGCTGGTGGACGGCAAGCGGGTGGACACGCCCCCCAAGGAGCTGGAGCTTCTGTACCACCTGGCCGCCTCGCCCAACCGGGTGTTTACCCGCAACCAGCTGCTGGACGAGGTATGGGGCTTCGATTACTTCGGGGATTCCCGCACGGTCGACGTGCACATCAAGCGCCTGCGGGAGAAGCTGGAGGGCGTCTCGGAGCAATGGTGCCTGAAGACCGTGTGGGGCGTGGGCTATAAGTTCGAGGTCGGGGCTGGATGAAAAGCCTGTACAAGCGGCAGTTCGTGATGATGGCGGGGATGATCCTGGTCTCCTTCGCCCTGCTGGGGGCCGCCTTCATCACCCTGTCCTACCGCTATACCGTCCAGGAAAAGCGGGATTCCATGGAGCGCAACGCCGACTATATCGCGGCGTTTACCTCCGCCATGTACTCCAGCGGCTTTAATGTGCGGGACGACGGCTATCAGGTCTACGTCTCCTCCATCGCCCGCATCTCAGACGCCTATGTCCTGGTGACCGCCGCAGACGGACAGGTGATCCTCTCCGCCGACGGGAATACCCTTCAGACCGGCTCTACCGGCTATACCCTGCCCCAAAGCGTGGTGGCGCAGGTACAAAAGGACGGGCGCTTCACCGGAATCACCACCCTGGGCGGACTGTTCCCGGAAAAGCGCTATGTGGCGGGGACTCCCGTACAGGTCAACGCTCTGGATCTGACCACCGGTCAGACCGGGCTGAAGACCATCGCCGTGGTCTACATGGCCGCGGATACCTCCAGCATTACGGAGATGTGGCGGGCGTTCGCCTCCATCTTCTTTTTTACCGCCGTGGTGGTGCTGTGCATCGCCTTCATCACCAGCTCGGTGACCTCCCTGCGGCAGACCAAGCCGCTGAAGGAGATCGCTGATATGGCGCGGAAATTCGGGCATGGGGAATTCGGCGCCCGGGTGAACGGCTATGAAAACCGGCGGGACGAGGTGGGCGAGCTGGCCGAGGCCTTCAACGCCATGGCCGACTCCATCGCCAAGAGCGAGGCCCGGCGCAGCGAATTCGTGGCCAATATCTCCCACGAGCTCAAGACGCCCATGACCACCATCGCCGGATTCTCCGACGGCATTCTGGACGGCACCATCACGCCCGACCATGAAAAGGCGGCCCTGCAGACCATTTCCTCCGAGACGCGGCGGCTCTCCCGCCTGGTGCGGCGGATGCTGGACCTGTCGCGGCTGCAGTCGGCGGAGAACATCACCGCCCAGGAACAGTTCGATGTGTCCGAGGTGCTGCTGCGGGTGCTGGTGAGCCTGGAGACCAAGATCAACGCCCGCCATCTGGATGTGGATACCCAGATCCCCGAGGGGGCCGTTCTGGTCTGGGGCGACCCGGATTCCATCACCCAGGTGTGTTATAATCTGCTGGACAACGCCATCAAATTTTCCGCCGAGGGCTCCACCCTGGGCCTGAGCATCACGACCAAGGGCGGAAAGGCCTATGTATCGGTACGAAATACCGGTCAGACCATCCCGCCGGAGGAGCTGCCGCTCATCTTCGACCGCTTCCACAAAAGCGACAAATCCCGCAGCGTGGACCGGGAGGGCGTGGGCCTGGGGTTGTATATCGTCAAGACCATCCTGAACAGCCACAAAGAAAACATTACGGTGAGCAGTGAAAATGGTGTGACCGAGTTTGTCTTTACGCTGACGCTGGCCTGAGGAGGCTTTATGCGCAATTATTACGATCAGACTGCGGCGTGGCCGCCCCGCCGGCGGGGCGGCCGAACGGCTGTGGTGTGCTTTCTGATTGCCATTGCCCTGCTGGTGGGCGTGGCCGTGCTGCTCCGCCTGCTGCCGGCGGCGGAGCTGGAGCTGCCCGCCGGGCAGGATGGGGATATACGGCAGCCCTTTGCTCCCGCTGCCTCGGAGCAGCCCACCACCGTGGAGCGGGCCCCTTTGGGCGACGGGACCACGCTGGAGCTGTTCCCACTGCCGGAGGGGGAACCTTTGCGCTTTCAGGAGATCTATCAGGCCAACCTCTCCTGCATCGTCAGCGTGCGGGGGACCAAGGGGAGCAGCATGAGCCTGGGCACCGGCGTGATCATGTCGGAGAACGGATACATCATCACCAATTCCCACGTCATCGAGGGATGCAGCGCGGTGGATGTGGTTCTTTGGGACGAGCGCGTTTATCCGGCGCTGCTGGTCGGCCGGGATGAGCAGACCGATCTGGCCGTGCTGAAGGTCGAATGCACGGGGCTCTCCCCCGCCGACTTTGGAGATTCCGGCCTGCTCCGGGTGGGGGATGTGGCGCTGGCCATCGGCAATCCGCTGGGCGAGGACCTGCGGGGCACCATGACGGACGGCATCATCTCCGCGCTCAATCGGGACGTGAATGTGGACGGGCGGACCATGTCGCTGATCCAGACCACCGCCGCCTTGAACTCAGGCAACTCCGGAGGCGCCCTCATCAATGAATACGGCCAGGTGATCGGCATCACCAATCTGAAAATGCAGTCCTACTATGATACGGTGGAGGGATTGGGCTTCGCCATCCCTACGGCCACCGTCAAAGCGGTGGTGGATACTCTGATCGAAACAGGCGTGGTGACCGGGCGGCCCACCATCGGCATCACCGCGTACACCCTTACGCAGGCCATGGCCGAGGCCGAGGGCCTGCCGCAGGGCGTATGCATCAAAAGCGTTCAGGCGGGTTCCGACGCCTGGCGGCAGGGACTGCGCGCCGGGGACGTGATCGTGGAGGCCAACGGCGTCTCCATTCGGACGATGGACGAATTGCAGGCCCTGAAAAACGGGATGCAGGTAGGAGAAGTGCTCTCGCTGCGCTACTGCCGGGAAAACGGCTGGCATACCGCCGACGTGACGCTGGTGGACCAGTACACCCTGGAGGACTGACGAAAAAAAGAGCGCCCCCGAACGGGGACGCCCAAATCAGATCATGCGCGGGAGAATGGAATGAACGCGAAAAAATGGAACCTGCATATTGGCTGAGCTGCAAGCATAGAATACCTTATTTTACCAATTCTGTCAATGAGAACTTTTGTCGAAAGGACGCGGATGCCTGATGCTGATTCAGAACGGGGTGGTCCATCCGATGGATGGCCCGGTAATCCCCTGCGGATTTGTCGCGTTTGAGGAGGGAAAGATCACGGCGGTGGGATCCATGGAAGCCCTGCCCGCCGGGGCCTTCGGCGAGGTGCTGGACGCACAGGGCGGACACATCCTTCCCGGCTTTGTGGATGCCCACTGTCACCTGGGACTGTTTGGAAACGCCCTGGGCTTCGAGGCCGACGACGGAAATGAGGCCACCGACCCCTGTACGCCTCAGCTGCGTGCCCTGGATGCCATCAACCCGCAGGACCGCTGCTTTCAGGAGGCGCGGCTGGGCGGCGTCACCTGCGTGCTTACCGGTCCCGGCAGCGCAAACCCCATTGCCGGGCAGTCCGCCGTCCTCAAGACCACCGGCCGCTGGGTGGATGAGATGGTACTCAAGGCGCCGGCGTGCATGAAATTTGCCCTGGGGGAAAATCCGAAGGCCGTTTATAACGAACGCAAGGAGACGCCCATCACCCGCATGGCCACCGCCGCCCTGATCCGGGAACAGCTCTCCAGGGCGCTGGAATACCGGGATAAGCAGGATAAGGCCCAGGAAGATCAGGGTGAGGACATGCCCGACTTTGACGCCAAGCTGGAGGCGCTGTCCGCCGTGGCGAGCGGGGACCTGCCCGCCCACTTCCACGCGCACCGGGCCGACGATATCGCCACGGCGGTACGGCTGAGCCGGGAATTTGGGCTGAGCTATGTTATCGTCCACGGGACCGAGGGCCATCTGGTGGCCGATCTGTTGGCCCGGGAAGGCGTTCCGGTCATCACCGGCCCCTGCCTGACCGACCGCAGCAAGCCGGAGCTGGCGGGTCAGACGCTGGAGAATCCCGCCCGCCTGAGCCGGGCTGGTGTCAAGGTGGCCATCTGCACCGACCATCCGGAGACGCCCATCCAGCACCTGCCCCTGTGCGCTGCCATGGCGGTGCGCTATGGCATGGACGAGGAGGAGGCCCTGGCCGCCATTACCCGCAACGCCGCTGAGATCGCGGGGGTCGGCCGGCGCGTGGGCACCCTCAGCCCGGGCAAGGATGCGGATATCGTCGTTACCAACGCCCATCCCTTTGATTGGCGCAGCCAGATCCGCGCGGTGTTTATCGACGGTCTCCGGGTTCGGGATTAGGCCCTGCCGCTGAAACAGACTTGCGCCGTTCGCGTCCGCAGCCTTCCCGAATGCGGCCTTGCCGCTTGTTCAGCCGCAGCGGGGCGCGCATCCATTTCGCTGAGTGTTCGTAAAACAGTTTCAGGGGTAGTCGTTGGGACTGCCCCTGATTTTTTGCTCTGCGCTGCGCGGCGGTGTGCTGGCGCGCCCTTACGTTGAGAAGCCGCGACCTTTGGCCGTCCCGGAAATTCGAAAAATTTCAGCGATGCTTTGTAACCTTTTATCGGCCTCATTTGTATTATTGGTGAAAAGCTTTTCAAAAGGACTAAGGAACGTGCTTATGAAACCACCCGTCGAGATGCTGATCGAAGAATATCGGAACAGTCTCTATGCAGCGGCATTTAACGTATGTAAAAATGCGCAGGATGCCGAAGATGTTGTTCAGGACACCTTCGTTCAGTACTGGTCGCAGAAAAAAGAGTTTGAAACAGAGCAGCATATACGCGCGTGGCTGATCAGAGTGGCAATCAACAAGGCGAAGAATAAAAACCATACCTGTTTCAGGCGAAACGCTCTCCCGCTGGAGGACTACATGGAGACCTTGCCCTTCGAGTCGGAGGAGTCGTCTGAATTGTTTGAGGCGGTGATGAGGCTTCCGGAAAAGTATCGTATTGTGGTTCACCTGTTTTACTACGAAGATTATTCTGTAAATGAAATCGCAGACATTTTGAAAATTACGCCGGGCAATGTGAAGGTCAGGTTGTCACGCGGAAGAATGTCCCTTCGCAGCACATTAAAGGAGGTATGGGAAGATGACGAATAAGGAAAAATACAAGCAAGCATTTTCTGCAATTCATACCTCTGATGGTTTTTCTTTGGAGGTTGAAATCATGGAACGAACAGCGAAACATCATAAATTCAAAATGATAGCTGCAGTTGCTGCTGCCTGCGTAATGCTGGTAGGAAGCGCCACGGCCGCATATGCTGCAGATGTGGGCGGGATTCAGCGCACCGTGCAGATCTGGTTCAACGGAGACCAGACGATGGCAACGGTCGAGTTTGACGGAAACGGAAACTACGTCATGGAGCATACCGGCGGCGAGGGTGATGTGCAGTATCAGGGCGGCGGAGGAGTTGCCTTCGCACCCGACGGGACCGAAATCCCTTTGACAGAAGAAGACCTTATGGCGCAGATTACGGCGCCCAATGTGGAATACGCGGAGAATGGGACCGTTTGGGTGTACTGGGGTGGCCAGAAGCTTGACATCACGGATAAGTTTGAAAACGACGTCTGCTATGTAAAGCTCGAAAGTGTAGACGATGAGGAAGAACTGTATATGACGGTCAAATACGAAGGCGGCTACGCCACTAGTCCGCATAGGTATGTGAGCCCCAGGGAGTTCGACGGACGGAATCATCCTTAGGGCATCACTGCACAATTCCCCACGCGCGTCTTGGCGGCCAATTCGCACGCGTTGAATCATGCGGTAATGCCTTAGAATAATAAAAGCTCCAAAACCACCTCCCTGCAGATTCCGGCTTGTCGGGAAGCGGCATAATCATAACCACCGGCCGTGCCGGTGGTTTGCACAGGCCCCCTTGGGGCATGTCCCGGGCAGAGCCTATAGGCTCATCGAAAGGTCTGCCAATCGCGCAGATTTCCCGGGCTTGCCCCTAAAGGGGCCTATTTACTTGCCTTCTTTTACCGGCTTACCCGTAAACGG
>NZ_JALFGV010000013.1:0-2295 GCF_022777125.1 Lawsonibacter sp. | reverse complement strand
GCCACCCTGTACGACCTGGCGGGGCGGGAGTACATCGACTTCACCTCCGGCATCGGCGTGTGCTCCATCGGGTATGCAAACCCCAAGTGGGCGGACGCCGTCGCCGCCCAGGCGGCGAAGCTCGGGCATGTGTCCAACCTGTTTTATACCCAGCCCTGCGCCAAGCTGGCCGAACAGCTGTGCACCCGCGCCGGTATGGCGGCGGCTTTCTTTGCAAACTCCGGCGCGGAAAGCAACGAGGGCGTCATCAAGCTGGCCCGCAAATACAGCTTTGACAAGTACGGCAAGGGGCGGGGGACCATCATTACCCTGAAAAATTCCTTCCACGGGCGTACCATCACCACCTTGACCGCCACCGGGCAGGACGTGTTCCACAACTACTTTTTCCCCTTTGACGAGGGATTCCGCTATGCCCGGGCGGGCAGTATGGACAGTGTGCAGGAGGTAGCGGGCCACGATGTGTGCGCCGTCATGCTGGAGCTGGTACAGGGCGAGGGCGGCGTACTGCCCATGGAGCCGGACTTCGTCCACGATCTGGCGGTGCTCTGCGCCGAGCGGGACTGGCTGCTGCTGGTGGACGAGGTACAGACCGGGATCGGCCGCACGGGTACGCTCTTTGCCTTTCAGCAATACGGCATCCTCCCCGACGCGGTCTCCTTCGCCAAGGGCATCGCGGGCGGCCTGCCCATGGGCGGATTTTTGGCCAGCGACCGTACCCGGGCGGTTCTGGGCCCCGGTACCCACGCCACCACCTTCGGCGGCAACCCCATCTGTGCCGCCGCCGCTCAGGTGGTGCTGGATACCCTGGATGAGGATGCCCTGGCTGCGGTCCGCGCAAAGGGGGAATATCTGCGCGCTCGCATCGAGGCGCTGGGCTCCCCCTATCTGGGGGCCACGCGGGGCCTGGGCCTGATGATCGGCGTGGAGGTCAAGGGCGGCGCGACCAACCGGGAGCTGGCCGGACGGCTGATCCAAAACGGCCTGCTGGTGCTGACGGCGGGAACGGCCCTTCGGCTGCTGCCTCCGCTGACCATCACGCAGGAGGAACTCGATCGGGGACTGGCCATTCTGGAGGAGACCCTGCTGTGACCGGCCCTGCGGCGGGGAGAAACGATGAGAATAAAACGCCCGCGCGGAGACTTGTCCCGTTGCCGGCATTGATGAGGTGAAAAACATGCAAAAGGACCTGCTCAAGCTGTTGGATCTGTCCCGGGAGGAGATCACCAAGATCCTCAACGTGGCTGACCAGATGAAGTACAACCAGAAGCACAACCTGACGCACAATTACCTTGCGGGCAAGACGCTGGCCATGATCTTTGAAAAGAACTCCACCCGCACCCGCGTCTCCTTTGAGACCGGCATGTACCAGCTGGGCGGCCACGCGCTTTTCCTCTCCGGCAAGGAAAGCCAGATCGGCCGGGGCGAGCCCATCGAGGATACGGCCCGGGTGCTCTCACGGTACTGCGACGGCATCATGATCCGCACCTACGGCCAGGACGAAGTGGAAACGCTGGCCCGGTATGCCTCCATCCCCGTGATCAACGGGCTGACCGATTTTGCCCACCCCTGTCAGGTGCTGGCGGACCTGATGACCATCCGGGAACACATGACCCGTCTGGAGGGCCTGAAGCTCTGCTTCATCGGGGATGGGAACAACATGGCCAACTCCCTCATCGTGGGCGGTCTCAAGTGCGGCATGGACGTGAGCGTGGCCTGTCCGGAGGGCTATGATCCGGATCCGAAGGTGCTGGATTTTGCCCAAAGTGCGTCCGGTGCGGTGTTCCGGCTCTGCCGCAGACCGGAGGAGGCCGCCGCGGATGCCGACGTGGTCATCACCGACGTATGGGCCTCCATGGGCCAGGAAGAGGAGCGGGCCAAGCGCGCTTTGGCGTTCGCCGGTTACCAGGTCAACGACGCTCTGATGGAGCTGGCGCATCCCGGCGCCATGGTGCAGCACTGCCTGCCCGCCCACCGGGGGGAGGAGATCACTGCGGAGGTCTTCGAACGGCACGCGGGCGAGATCTTTGACGAGGCGGAAAACCGCCTCCACGCTCAGAAGGCGGTCATGTACCTGCTCATGGGCGGTGAAAAAACGCTGTAAGAGCAAAACGACGGCGCCCCGCTCCGATTTGCGGAGGGGAGCGCCGTTTCCGTGTAAACGTCAAATCGCACGGCGCGCAAAAAGGCCGCCATCTCAGTGTGTAGGTATTGAGACGGCGGTCAATTATGTTTTGGGAATCCCGCATTCTTGGGGAGCGCTCTTGGGGAGGAAGGGCTGCGCCCATGCTTTATCCG